>CAZHUY010000025.1:13510-39642 GCA_964535465.1 uncultured Myxococcales bacterium | reverse complement strand
GCGCGCCTTGTCGGGCGCTGCCCATATTCGCCAGGACGGCGCGCGGTTGCACATCGATTTGGCGGGTGAGGACGAGCCGGTGGTCACGCGCAGCCTGCCGGTGGATGCGGATTGCCGGTCGCGCGCCCAGGCCGCGGCCCTGGTGATCGCGGCTTGGCTGGACACGGCGAACGCGGATCTCATCGGTCTGGCCGCGCCGTTGCCGCCCACCCCCACTCCCGCGTCGGACCCCTTGCGTCCGACGTCCCCGCCATCGGCGCCGCAGCTTATGCTGGGGCTGGGCGGGTTTGCCTCGGTCGACAGCGGGGGCGCGGGTGCCCTGCTCGCCCCCGAGGCCGCCTGGCTGCGTCTGTTGGGCCAGATGGGTCTGCGCGCCGGGCTCTCCTTTCCTCTTCCCCGTACCATGACGGTGGGCTATGGGAGCTCGCGCTGGTGGCGACCGGGGCTGGACGTGGGGATGGTCCTGTCCCTGAACCAGGGCCCTTGGAACCTGTGGGCCAGCGCGGGCCCTGTCCTCGGCCTGCTGGTGGTCACTGGCAAGGGCTTCGACGAGAACCACACCGATGTCGTCCTGTCCTGGGGGGCCCTGGCCGGTCTGCGGCTGTCCCGCACGCGCCCAGGCGGCGGCGCCGTGTGGGCCGAACTGCGCGGTTTGCTGTGGCCCTGGGCCCAGAGCATCCGCAACGAGGTGATGGGTTCGCCCTGGCGCGAATCGGCATTGCCTCGCCTGGAGGGCCACCTGGGATTGGGGTTCAGCTACGCTGTCTTCTGATTGGATTCTGTAAGGTCAAGGGACACCCCGGAACAAAGTGGTCATGACAAAAAGCATCGATTGCCGACGATCCTTCCTGGCCGTGTTGCTGGCCGTGGGCCTTTCCGCCGGTTGTCCAGCCGACCCTGTGGCGGGGACGACGGCGCTCGATGCAGGTCCGCCTGACACCAGCGGGGGCCCCGCCGACGGCCCGACGGTCGAGCTGGATGCCGGTCCCGCGTGCGGCAACGGCTGGCTGGAACCGGGCGAGGAGTGCGACGACCGCAACACCAATGACCTGGATGGGTGCAGTGCCCGGTGCACCTTGGAACCCGGTAAGGTTTGTCCTGAACCCGGCCAACCTTGCACCCCCACGCCCTTCTGTGGCGACGGGCAGCTCAGCGCAGGAGAGCAGTGCGATCTCGGGGTCAACGATGGACGCTACGGCGGCTGCAACGCGGATTGCACCCTGGGGCCCTACTGCGGCGACGGCCTCCTGCAACCCGGGCACGAAGACTGCGATGACGGGGTCAACGATGGTCACTATCGTGGCTGCAATCCGGACTGCAAACGCGCCCCCTATTGCGGGGATGGCATCTTGGGCAGGGACACGGAGGAATGCGATGACGGCAACGACCAGAACGGCGATGGCTGTTCAAGCACCTGTCGATGCGAGAACAGCGCCTGCGGCCAACCCGCTTCCGTGTGCGGAGACGGAAAGCTCGACGTGGCTTTGGGCGAGGAGTGCGATGACCTCAACGTCATCAATGACGACGGCTGCTCGGACACCTGTCGACTCGAGCCGTGCTGGAACACCTGCGGATGCAACAGCACCATGCCGTGCACGACGGTCGTGTATTGTGGCGATGGGAAGGTGGAAGGTGGCGAATCGTGTGACGACGGCAACACCTCATCGGCAGATGGTTGCTCGGGGATATGTCAGATCGAGCGGGGATGGACCTGCGTTGTACCGGGAGGGCCTTGCTCCCCGGTGTGCGGCGACGGCATCGTGGTCGTGGGCGAGGAGTGCGACGATCGCAACACCCAGGATCAGGACGGTTGTTCGAGCACCTGTCAGCTCGAGCCCAACTATTAGTTGCGCCTGAAGACGTCGGCGCGTGCCCCAGCGGTGATGGCCACGGTGGCCGGGTGTTTCAGGCGCTTCTCCACCGTGATGGCGTACAGGCGCTCCTGCACGTTCGGTACCTCGCCCAGCTTCGCGACGTCGAAGGTGCCCATCACCTCGTCCTCGACGGCTAACGGCGAAGGGAAGACGCCCACGCCCTCACGACCGAAGGTCTTGAGGAGCGCGCTGTCCTCGAACTCGGCCACGATCTTCGGTTTGATGCCCAGGCGATCGAACCACTGCTCCAATGAGCGGCGCAGCGGCAGGTGTTCCAGTGGCAACAGCATGGGGGCGCCGGCCAGCGAGGCCGGGAAGTTCCGGCGCAGAACCTTGCACAGCGCCTTGGTGCCGTAGATACCCACGCCGGTCTCGCCCAGCAGGTGGCTGAAGGCCCGCACGCGGCTGCCGGGTGGCACGGGCGCGTCCGCGATGACGAGATCCAACTCGTGCGCGGCCAAGCGGGCCAACAAGGCCTCGTGCGTGTCCTCGTGGCAGAGCAGGCGCACCGGCTCAGGCAGGGTCAGCGCGGGATCGAGGATTCGTCGCAAGACCAGCTTGGGCACCGAATCCGCGATGCCCACGTCGAAGCGCATCTCGTGTCCGGTGGCACGCCCCTCGACCACGTCGAGCATCTCGCGACCCAGTCCAAAGATCTCGTCGGCGTAGCGAAGCACGACTTTGCCCACGTCGGTCAGGGCCAGTCGGCGTCCTTCCTTGCGAAAAAGCTTCTCGCCCAGTCGTTCCTCCAGGGCGCGGATCTGCGCGCTCAGCGTGGGGTGCGAAAGGTGGAGGACCTTGCCCGCCGGGACCAGTCCGCCCTCCTTGGCGACCACGTGGAAGTAGCGCAAGTGGTTGTAGTTCAGCCATTCCATGCCGATCAGTTTATGTCGAGAATATCGACAGATCACGTTCATATTTCGTAATGGTCGACATGATGGAAATGCCTATAACAAGAGACGTGGCCCACGGGCCCGGAAAGGAAGGTTCCCATGAAGATCACGGTTCGCTTTCTTGGCTTGCCCCCCTCTGATGCCGTGCGCTGGTTCGTGGAGAAGCAGGCCCTCTTTCACCTGAGCCGCTTCGGCCAGGAATTGCAGTCCGTCGAGGTCAGGGTGCGCGACGTGAACGGACATCGAGGAGGTGAGGACATGGAATGCCGGGTCGTCGCCAAGGGGCCTCGGGTTCGATTCGCCACCGTGTCCGCGCTGAGCCCTGACGCCTATCAGTCGGTGGGAGCGGCCTTGGCGAAGCTGGCCCGCACGGTGGCCCGTTCGTTGGAACGCGCTCGCTCGCTACCCGCTCAGCCGCAAGCCTTGTCCTGACCGGACATGGGAAAAGGAAGCCATGTTCAAGAACCAACTGAAAACCGTTCTTCTCCTGGGCACGCTCTCCGCGCTCCTGGTCGGCGTGGGCGCGCTGATCGCCCCGGGCATGTTGGCCTTCTTCGCCGTGCTCGCGGTGGCGATGAACATCGGCGCGTACTTCTTCTCTGACAAGCTGGTGCTGCGCATGCACGGCGCCGCCGAGGTCGCCCCCCACGAGGCGCCTCGGCTGCACGCCATGGTGGACCGGTTGGCCGCGCAGGCGGGCATCCCCAAGCCACGCCTGTTCGTCATCCCCGAGGCGCAGCCCAACGCCTTCGCCACCGGGCGCAACCCCGAGCATGGTGTGGTGGCGGTCACGCGCGGGATCGTCGATCTCCTCGACGAACGCGAGCTGCAAGGCGTGCTGGCCCATGAGATCGCCCATATCAAGAACCGCGACATCCTCATCGCCAGCATCGCCGCGACCATGGCGGGCGTGCTGTCCTACCTGGGGCACGCGCTCAGCTTCGCCACCCTGTTCGGCGGGCACAGCGAAGACGGTGAGTCCTCGTCGGGCGGCCTGTTGGCCGCCGTCCTGGCCCCCATGGCCGCCCTGCTGGTGCAGATGTCGATCTCGCGCTCGCGCGAGTACATGGCCGACGAGACAGGAGCGCGTCTGACCGGGGATCCCGAGGCGCTGGCCCGTGCCTTGCTGAAACTGCAGCGGGGCGCCGAGCTGGTTCCCGCCCAGGCCACCCCAGCCACCGCCAGCCTCTTCATCGTCAACCCCTTCGGAGCGGTGGAGCGACTGTCCCGTCTCTTCTCCACCCATCCGCACACCGAGGATCGCGTGCAGCGTCTGATGGCCATGGCGCCTTCACGTTTCGGCCGCGGTCTCTCCCCGCCTCGCTACAGCATGGGTTGGCTATGACCGTCCCAGCCCCCCACGACGTTCGGAAGCACGAAACATGGAAACCATAGGTTCACCTCTTGCCTGGGCCGGGTTCGTGGCCATGGTGCTCGCCTTCCTGGCCCTGGACTTGGGGGTGTTCCACCGCAAAACGCACGCGGTCGGCATGCGGGAGGCCGCTGCCTGGTCCGCGGTTTGGGTCGCGGTCTCGGCGCTTTTCGCCGTGGGGGTGTACTACGTCTACGGCGCGAACCGCGCCCTCGAGTTCACCACCGGGTACCTGTTGGAGAAGGCGTTGGCCGTCGACAACCTGTTCGTGTTCGTGCTGGTCTTCCAGGCCTTCGCCATTCCCGCGCAGTACCAGCATCGTGTTCTGTTCTGGGGCGTGCTGGGGGCGCTCGTCATGCGCGCCGTCTTCATCCTGGCGGGTGGGGTGTTCCTGCAGAAGTTCCACTTCGCCATCTACATCTTCGGCGGGATCCTGGCCGTCACCGGCATCAAGCTGCTGGTGCAGCGCCACGCCCCCCTGCACCCCGAGCGCAACCCGCTGGTCCGCGGTTTTCAGCGCATATTTCCCACCACCACCAGCATGGCGCACGGCAAGGGCTTCACCGCGCGCGAAGACGGACGCCGGGTGGCCACGCCCCTGCTGGTCGCGCTGGTGGCCATCGAGGTGGCCGACCTGGTCTTCGCCATCGATTCGATCCCGGCCATCTTCGCCATCACGCGCGACCCTTTCGTGGTGTTCACCTCGAACATCCTGGCCATCCTGGGGTTGCGCTCGCTCTACTTCCTGCTGGCCGGGATCATCGATCGCTTCGTCTACCTCAAGCTCGGCCTCTCCTTCGTGCTCATCTTCGTGGGCGCCAAGATGATGCTGTCGGATCTCTACGCCATCCCCATCCTGATCTCGTTGGGTGTCATCGCCGGGGTGCTGGGCATCTCCATCGTGGCCTCGATGTGGCGTGCCAAACCCGCGCGCTCACAGTAGCGAATCACCGCGGCGGCTGCCCGCTCACTTGCGCGGGCTGGCTTCCTCGTCCCGCAGGGGCATCTGCACCACCACGGAAGTCCCCTTGCCGGCTTGGCCGGTGATGGTGGCCGTGCCCCCGAGCAAGGCCGCGCGTTCGCGCATGCCAAGGAGACCGAACGAGGCGTGACTCTGCAGTTCCTTCTCCGTGATGCCGCGGCCGTTGTCGCGCACCTCGAGCGTGAGCTGACCTTCGGCTTCGACCAGATCGATACTGGCCTGGGTGGCTTGGGCGTGGCGGACGACGTTGGTCAGGGCCTCCTGGCACATGCGGAAGACCACGATGCTCTTTTGCGGCGACAGTTCGAGGTTGTTGGGCACCGAGACGGCGCACTTGAGGCCGGTGCGCGTCTCGAAGTCACGTCCCAACCATTCCAAGCCGGCGGCCAAACCCAGATCGTCCAGGATGCTGGGGCGCAACTCGGAGGAGATGCGGCGTACGGTCTTGACCGTCTCCTTGATCATCTCGGCCAACGCACCGGTGCGCACGCGCGCCTTTTCGCTGCCCTTGCCCGCGGGAAGCAGCTTCTCCAAAAACGCCAGGTCCATGCTCATGCAGGTCAGCGCTTGCCCTAGCTCATCATGAATCTCTCGGGCGATGCGTACCCGTTCATCCTCGCGCACCGACTCCACGTGCGCGGCCAGGGCGCGCAGCTGCTCGCGCTGATCACGGAGCTCTTGATCCATGCGCTGGCGCTCGGTGATGTCCCGGGCGAAACCGGTGGTGCCCAGAACCTTGCCGTTGGCATCGAGGATCGGCGTCTTGAAGGTTTCGCACCAACGTGATGTCCCCTGGATGAACACGGGTTCCTCCAGATCCTTCTGCTTCTTCGCTTCCATCACGTTACGGTCGTCATCGACGTAGCGTCGGGCCAGTTCCTCGGGCCAGACGTCGAAATCGGTCAACCCGATCACCTCACGGGCGCGCGAACGTCCACAGGCGTGTGCGAAGGGATCGTTGACGGCCAGGAAGCGCCCGTTCGTGTCCTTCAGCCAAACCAGGAAGGGGAAGTTGTCCAACATGGCCCGCAGAAAGGCCTCGCGCACCGACAGCGATTCCCGCGTATTCACGCGTTCGCTGACGTCGCGGATCAAGCCCATCACCGCCGCCACCTTGCCGTCCCTGGTCTTGATGGGAACCAGGCGTGAGTCAATCCACAGCGCCTTGCTGTGCAGATCCTGCTGGCTCTCGGTCTGAACGACCCTACCCGTGCAGAAGACCTGCTGGATCAGGTCGCTGTGTCGCTGGGCCAGGGCGGGCGGAAACAGGGAACCCTGCTTCCGCCCAATCAGTTGTTCGACCGACGCCCCCATGGAACGCGCGGCCATGGTGTTCACGTGCAGGACGCGCTCATCCGCGTCCACCACGAACACCATGTCCGGGACCATCTCGATGAGGGCCGCCAGCGGCCCGTCGGGTTGGCCGAGGTACTGGGTCAGATCGTGAAGGGCGACCATCGCCTCGGCCCTGCCACCGTCGAGCTACAGCTTGCGATCGGCCAGAGCTTTGATGGTGCGCTGGTAGATTTCCTCGGGCGTGCCGTCGGCCGGGATGGACACCAGCAGGCCGGCCTTCTTGTAGTAGTCCACCAGAGGCGCGGTGCTGGCCTCGTAGGCGGCCATACGCACGCGAATCGTCTCCGGGCGATCATCTTCGCGGATCTCCAGCTTGCCGCCGCAGGCGTCGCACACGTCGGCCACCTTGGGGGGCTTGCCGGTCACGTGGAAGACCGCCTTGCACTTGCCACAGGTGCGACGGCCGGACAGGCGCGCCACGATCTGCTCGATGGGCATGTCATAGCTCAGGACCGCGTCCAGCTTCACGTTGTTCTGCGCCAGCATGGCGGAGAAGGCCTCGGCCTGCTTGACCGTACGGGGGAAGCCGTCCATGAGGAAGCCGGCCGAGCAGGTGAGGGAAGACGTGCGCTCGCGCACGATGTTGATGACGGTGTCATCGGAGACCAAGGCGCCCTTCGCCATCAGCTCGAGGGCTTGGTTGATGGCCGGGGTGCGCTCGCTGGCCGGCAGATTCTTGGCCGCGCGGAACACGTCGCCGGTGGAGAGGTGGCAGGCGCGCAGGCGCTCGCTGATGAGCTCGGCCTGGGTGCCCTTGCCCACGCCCGGGGCGCCCAGCAGGACCAGTCGGTAGGGACGCGGCGGCTTCTCGGTGCTGCACACGGCGTTCCCGCCCTTGAACCAGGCCGTGCGATCAGATGTTGGTGCTGTCATGGTGGCGGCGAGGATAGCGCCTGGCGTGGCCTGCCGAAAGGGCTATTCCATGCGACGCTAGGGGCGCAGGGGCTGGGCCGACGGAGCCTTGGCAGGCATGGCGGGGGCGCCGGGCATTCCCTGTGGGGGCATCCTCCTGTGCGGCAGGCCTGGGCCGGCGAGGCCGGGCCCCGCGCCGCCGGGGGGCGGGCTCAGTTTCAGGCTGGCCAGTTGTTCTTCGTCAATCTGAATCTGGGCCCTCCCGCGCAGTTGCGCGGTGAGGGCGTCGCGCTTCTGTCTGCGCATGTCGAAGAGCAGGCTCGACTGGATGCTGGGCTTGGCTTCCTGCACGCTGCGCGAGAATCCAGGCAGCTTCTGCGTGACGATCGCGACGGCGTAGCCCGCGTCGGTCTTGATGGGCTCCAGCACCGTGAAGGTCTCCTTGGCAGCCAGTGCCGCATCCAGGAGAGGCTTGGGAATGCTGCTGGTCTTGCTGTCGACAAAGCCGATGTCCCCGCCCTTGGCCTTGGACGCCTCGTCCTCCGAATGCTTGTTCACCAGGGCGCGCAACGCCTCCAGGTTGCCCTTGGGCAGGGCCTTGGCTTCGTTGACCACCTTGGCGGCCTTCTTCTGATCCTTGACCACGATCTGGGTGACCCGCACTTGATCCGGCCGCGAGAACTGGCTGGCGTGCTCGTTGTAGTACTTCTCGATCTCCGCGTCGCTGATCGATTCGGGTTTCACCTGCGCGTCCACTTCGTTCTGCAGCATGCGGCTCACCGCCTCGCGCTTGACCGCCGGATCCTGATCGTAGCCTTTGCGGCGCGCTTCTTGGTAAAGCAGCTCCGCGTCGATCATGGTCTTGAGCAGCTCCTTCTTCTTCTCGGGCTTGGCAAAGGTATCCATGAAGTTGCGAGAGCGGCTGAAGCTGGCCAGCCTGGCCTCCATGTCCCGGGCGGTGATGACGTCGGCCCCGATGCGCGCAAGAACCGGCGAGCCATGGGCCGGACTTGCTTCCTTCTGGCAGGCGCCAAACAACATGGTGACCAGGGTTCCGACAATGAAGGTCCGCATGGTGCGCCATGATACACGGGCCGCTTCAGAGCGCAGCTATCTCGCGTCTTGGGGCTTGAAAGCAATGACGAGCGGCCCTGGTGGGCCTGGCTTATGATTGGGTTGTGGCTTGGGCATTCCTGATGATCGCGGTGATGTTCGCCGCCAGCACGGCGTGGGGTCAGACGGACAGGGGTGAAGTCTCCCGACTGCTCGAGCCGCCTCCTGTCCCCATGGCGAACGAGTATCAGCTCCGGCCTCTGGGTGAGGGCTTCGTCTCGCAGAACCGAGCCTTCACGGCCCGCGTCGCCCGGGATGGAGGGGTCACTTTCACGGACCGCAGGATCTTTTTTGACCAGGTCGGCCTGTTGGAGAGCCCTCACCCCGGTGCATTGCGCCTCTCCACCCTGCGCGACCTGCTCTTCGGTCGCCCCGTCCGGCCGCAGCCCGAATGGCACCCGGCCGGTCCTTTCCCCGGCTCGCCCGCCCAGCCCCTCGACTACAGCGTGCTGTGTCCTGAGTCCTCCACCTGCTATGCCCTACCCGGCGGGTTGGTGGTGGTAGGAGTGGGCGTCAGCGCAGACCTGACCGATGAATTCTTGCGCGCCTTGGGCCAGGGTCCTTATCGTATACAGAAGGCGCGTTTCCTAGCCGCCACCTTCGAAGTGCGTATGAGACTGGCAGTGCAGGCTTACCACGATGACTTGCGGGCATCTTTGGATAGCCTCCCCGAGAGGCTGGCCGAGCTGTGGCACGATCCGCGCTACTCGGCACCCGAGAAACGTCGCATCTTCTACGAGCTGTGGCGCGAAGCCGATGAGAGCGATGCAGGCGCACAGGCCCGCGACATCATCATGACCTTCATTCGCCGCATCCTTCCTTGCCGAAGCCCCCAAGCCTACCCGCCTGCCGAGCTACACACCCTGCAGGCGAGCAACGGACGGGCCTTTTCACCCTACGGCGCTTGCGGAAGGTAGCGCGTGAATCGTCGTATGGCGCAGGTGTCGGGGTTGCGGCTTTTGCGCTGGCTTGCCCCCCTGCTGTGCCTGACGTTGACGGCGCAGGTGTCGTCGGCGCGGACCCCCGATGCGCGGGACGCGCACGAGACCCGGGCGTTGACGGCGCAGGTGTCGTCGGCGCAGACCCCCGATGCGCGGGACGCGCACGAGACCCGGGAGACTGCCCATCGCGCTGGCGACGTTCGCCCCGACGCTCGGCCTGATGCCCAGCCCCCCGTCACACCGCAGCCCGCGACCGAGCGGTCACCGTCGTCGGAGACTCCCTCCCCTGATTGGCGCGTGCCGGAGCCGGCAGCGGACTCTTCCGCTTTCGTGCAGGGTCAGGACAGCGGACCGTTCATGACGCCGGCACCACGCAGACGCGCCCGTACCAGGGCCCAAGCGCGCCTGGCTGGGCTGGCGGTCATGGCCGCCCGGGTTGCCAACCAAGCGAACCTGGCGGCCGCGGGAACCTTCGAGGCGCCCAGGGGCATGGGCAGTTCCAGTGAGCGCCGTGTGCTGTTGCGCCGCCCAGAGCCAATCCCTCCGGCTATCGAACCGGACGTCGCCTCACCCCCTGCCAGCATGGGGGTGTTGGACGAAAGCATCGTGAAGGAGATTAGCCAACGCAAGACCATGTTTCGTATGTGCTACGAATCGGCGCGCCGAAGAAGCGTCATGGTGAGCCGCGCCGACGTGCGCTGGATCCTCTCGCCCGACGGCAGCGTGCGCGACGTGGTGGTCGAGGTGGCGCAAGACGAGATCCTCGCCAGGTGCATCCGCGTGATCGCCTCTCGTCCCTTCCCCGCCACCCTGCCCCAGGAGATCCCGGTGACCATCCCCTTGCTCTTCGTCAGCGAGCGGTAGCTCCCGGGCTCCGCACCAACAGGGCCACCGGCAGATCGACGAACACCTCGGCGAGGGCCAGGCCGGCCCCTCGTGAGTCGACTCGCACCGGACAGGGACGGCCGGTGAAGACGTCGACCAACCCCTCGCCGCTCTCTCCTTTCGGCAGGCGCACCATGCTGTCGCGCCAGGCCGGTCCCAAGGGTGGGCGATCCCCGCTGGCGATGTTGGCACACAGGCGCGGCGTCAGCGCGACAGCCAGCGCTTTCTGACCGGTTCGCGCCAACGCCACCACGTGGTCCGCCCATTCGCCTTCGCTCTCCAAGGGCAGGTAGCCGCCTTGGACGAAGGTCGTGTGGTGCTGTCTGCGTGCCCGTAGTCCCGCGCAGGTCAGGTACAGCTTGATGCGGCCGTCGGGCCAGGCATGCATCAGCTCGGCCAGGAAGGCGCGGCGAGTCTCCTCGGAGACGCGTCCATCGAGAGCTGGCTCGAGGGCGGCCAGGACGTCGGACAAGGAAGAGAAATCGACTGGTTTGCGCGAGTCCGGGTCAACCAGGTCGAGGTTCCACACCTCGCTGCCCTGGTAAAAGTCCGCCACGCCCGGCGAGGCCAGCTTGAGTACGAGTTGCGACAAGGAGTTGAGCATCCCGAGGAAGGCCACGCGGGCGCAGAAAGGTGCGAAGCTGGTCAGGAAGGCCTGTCCGGCTTCCGGGTGTAAAACCGTGTCGACGAAGTGCAGACAGGCGCGCTCGTAGACCTCGTTGTTGTTGATCCAACTGGTGTGCAGCTTGGCTTCGCGCATAGCCTTCTGCATGAAATCGGACATGCGTTGCCGAAAGTCCAAGGACGGCGTGCTGGAACCCAATTGCCGCGCGGGCCACGCGCCGAGCAGCGACTGATAGAAGAAGTACTCGTCGTTGCCGTCCGGGGCGGGCTCGCCCTCGACGTTGCTGCGCGCGCCGGCGTTTTGCCGTCGCCAACGCATCACCTCCCGCGCCCATTCGGTCGGGATCTCCGAGAGCACGTCGATGCGGCAGCGGCCGTCTTCGCCGCGTTTGCAGTCGTGGGTGGACGTGGCGAGCATGCCGAGCGGCCAGTGGGTGGCGCGGTGCTGATTGGCCGCGTGGAACGCGCGCGGGGTCACCCCGAAGCGTTGCGGATCGCCGCCGACCTCGTTCAGCGACAGGAGCACCGGGTAGCGGTAGAAGGCCGTGTCCTCGAGGCCCTTGGCCTGCAAGGGGCCGGTGTACTGCTGCAGCTTCAGGGCGAAGAGGCGACGAGGGCTCGGCCCCTCCACGGGCTCCGGCCCATGCGCCAGGAGGATCCCGCGCAAGAAGTCGAACACACTGCTCTCCATGGCGGGATTGCGCCGGCGCGCCTGCGCCACCGCGCTCTCGATCACCGTGGCGTCGTGGCCGGTCGCCCCGCTGGAACCGAGGTAGGTCCGGTACGTGGGGAAGCACGCCACGATTTCCCGCAAGGCCGCGCGCAGGCTGATCAGGGTGAAGTCGCGCGACCTTCGATCGTTTTCCGAGAGCCGGTTGAGCGCCTGGGCCAACACCGACAGCTCGCTGGCCAGCGAGCTGGAGGCGATGAGGGATTTGGCCCGGTAGGCCACGTCGGCGAACGAAACCGACGGACCGTTGACACGCGCGAGCAGACGCTTGAGGGGGAGCGCCCCGCGCCCGCGCACGAACAGTCCGTTGACGTCGTTGAGGAAGTCGTAGCCCGTGGTTCCCTCCAGGGCGAAGCTCTCGGGCAGGACCTCGCCGCTCGAAAGGATCTTCTCGGCCACGGTGTAGAGCGCGTGGCCCGCCTCGCGCTGGACGACCTCGTCCAGGTGTTGCAGGTAGCCCTGCGGATCCAGCAGGCCGTCGATGTGGTCCAGGCGCAACCCCGTGATCCAGCCGGCGCGCGCCAGTCGCAACACGCCTTCGTGAGTCGGGGTGAAGACCTGCGCGTCCTCCACGCGCACGCCCACCAGATCGTTGATGTCGAAGAAGCGGCGGTAGTTGATCTCGTGCTGGGCGGTTCGCCAGTAGGCCAGCCGATAGTTCTGCCGCTCCAGCAGGCCGTGCAAGGGATCGAAGCTGGCGGCCTCGCCCGGGGTTCCGTTCACGGCGCGTACGTTGCCGGTCAGCAGCTCGCGCACCGTCGGCGACGTCGCCCAGAGGCGCGCCAGCCGCTCGCGCGCGATCTCCTTCTCGCGGTGGCGCTCCTCCACCCGGTCCGGGGCGGAGTCCGAGCACTCGGGTAGGTTCTGGAATGCGGTGATGATGCTCAGGTACTCGCGCACCTCGGGATCCTCGGTCGAGCGTCGGGCCCGGAGCTCTTCGGTCCCGGGGTCCAGGATGGCGGACAGGTGGCGAGGGTCGAGGGGAAATCCCATCCCTTGATAGACGACGTCGAAGCCGCCCTCCTCGAAGCGCACCTGCAGCTCGCCCCGTTCCAGCACGCGCCCGTACTGATCGCTCAGCACGGGCAACAGCACCTTGCCGTGCAGCTCCGTCTTCGAGGGTTGCCAGTCGATGTCGAAGAAGCGCGCGAAGGCGGATGACGGTCCGTTCTCCAGCACGTCACGCCACCAACGGTTGGCCATGGGATCGGTGCCCATGTGATTGGGCACGAAGTCCAGCAGCAATCCCATGTCCAGCCCGCGCGCCGTCTCGGCCAAGGCCGCGAAACCCTCCTCGCCGCCCAGCTCGGGGCTGAGTTGGGTGTGATCGCAGATGTCGTAGCCGTGGGGACTGCCCGGTCCGGCCCGAAACGAGGGAGAGAGATAGACCTCGGTGATGCCCAGTCGTTGCAGGTACGGCACGAGGCTCGTGGCTTGGGCGAAGGTCAACCTGGTGCCGAGCTGCAGGCGATAGCTCGACACCGGAATGCGGCCCAGGGGACGCGGCCTGGAGAGGTGAGGCTGAATCATCGTCCTCCTGCTACAGACTCACCTCGACCGCCATCAACTCTAGCCCCTTCATCAGGATGACGATGGCCGCCGGCCCCTGCTCACCCTGCGCCGGGATCACGCTGACGGCGCGATATCCCTGGTTCGCGCGCTCCGCGCTGAAGACCACCTCCCAGAGAGCATGACTGGATCCGGTGATCACCTTGGCCTGCTCGCGCACCACAGTCAGGTCGTCGTTGATGGTGATGGGCCCGGCCATGATGGCCTTGCCACTCTGCGGGTCGATGATGGTCTCGAAGAACTCGTCGCCGCGCACCGTGTAGACCGCCAGCAGGAGCTTGCCTTTCTTCATTTCGTAGTTCGCGGAGAGCGGAATGCCGTCCTTCGACACCATCCGGATGCCCGCGTGCAGGGACGTCTTGGCCTCCTTCACGGCAGCCGACAGCGCCGCCACGTCCACGCCCCCCTTGTCAGCATCAGAGCCCTGTTCCTGTTCGGGGGATGCCTCTCGTTGCACGACGGCGGCCATCAACAAGGCCATCATCGCCACCCCAAAAACCGCCAGCTTCATGTTCAACCTCCGTTCGCGGCAGACGCTTGGTCTCCCATAGATCGGCTACCCCTTTGCCCCGCGCCCGCAACCCGAAATGCCTCCATCGCAAGCGAAAGAGCTGCCCAACCGCAGAACGCAGCTCCTGCGGAGGTGGAATTTTCCGTCGAGAAACCACCGCCGCGCGCGCTCGATTTCGCTGGCGCCTGGTCACCATTCCGTGTCCCTCGCTTGGCATGCGTGGCCTCTCGGTTACGTCGGAGAGGGGCCCTCGCTGTGGGGTTCGCCCGGTCTGCTCAGGCCGAGAAACGAGGCCTCGCGGCGCAGGCGCTGCCTCCTTTGTCGCGCGTGCAGGATCTCGCGCACCAGGATCTGCAAGGTGGCGACCGCAGGAACGGCCAGGATCGCGCCCACGATTCCCCCCAACTCGCCGAAGAACAGCACCGAGAGCAGCACGATCACCGGGTTGATGTGTGTGGTTCGCCGGAACACGATGGGACTGAGGATGTTGCCCTCGAGCTGACCGTAGGCGACGAAGAAGACCAGGGCGGCCAGGGCATGCCACGGACCCTGGGTGGCCAGGGTCACCAGGGTGATGAACGAGCCGACGGCAAAGGGGCCGGCATAGGGGACCGTGCTGGAGAAACCGCTCAAAATGCCCAGCGGCAAGAAGGCGGGCACACCGTTGATGGCCAGGAAGATGGTGGTGCAGGTGGCGTTGAGCGCGCAGATGAGGGTCAACCCCCCGATGTATCCGCCGATCGATCGGTCAATCTTGCGCAGCATGTCCGCGTAACCTCGACGGGTTTCTGGTCGTGCCTCGCGCAGGGCAGCCTGGATGACCCGTCCCCCGGAAATCAGCATGAAGGCCACCAGCAAGAGGATGGTGACCAGGGCGACCAACAGGCTGAACACACTGCCCACCACGTTCAGCAAGGGCGTGGCCGCCCGATCCAGCAACGCCGGGAGGTCCTGTTCCAGCGCGTGCAGACGATCAGCCAGTTGAAGGTGGCGGTCCAGGCGCCGAAAGAACTCGGTCTGGCTCACGCTGCGAGCCAGGTTGGGGGCTTGCCCTATCAAGTTCTTGCCTTGCGAGATGGCGGGTGGAATCAGCGCGAAGCCCAGCCCGACGAACAATCCGATGAACGAGAAGATGACGATGGCGATGGACAGACCGCGCCGAAGCCCGCGTGTCACCAGGAAGCGCACGCCGTGATCCAACGTGACAGCCAAGACCAGGGCCGCGCACGCCAGAGAAACCGTCACCAGCGTTTTGAGGATGGCCATGGACACCGCCACGACGATCAGGACGCCCAGGCAGATGGTGAACACCGTCTTCAGGGTGACCTGGGAGGGAGTGATCTCGGGGTTGGGCTCGGGCAAATCGGCGTTCACGGCGGTCCCTCCTCGCGTCCCGCATGCCTGCACGAAGCTTCGTCCACCGGACGACTTGCATGGACGAACTCGCGCTGCCGAAGGGAAGCCACATCCGTGCCAAGTCCCGGCCTGCTGCTCGGGGCGCGAAATCCATGCGTGGACCTCACAGAACCGCCCTTTCGATGCTGGTGTTAGGGGCTTCCAGCAGACCCCGATTTCGCGACCGATGCGAAGCCTTTGGTGCTTTACACTGTCCCCATGCGTTCCCGCTTTCCCCGCAGCACGGCTGCAAGACTGTTGGCCTTGGCCCTGGCGAGCGCCTTTGGGTGCGGCGGGAATTCGGCTGGTACGAGCTCGTCACCGGCGGGACGCGGCGGCAGCGGAGGCACTACGGGCTCTGCCAGCGGCCAGCCGGGCTCGAGGGGCGGGACGAACGCGCGTGGTGGCGCTATCGACGCGGGGGCGAGAGGCGGGAGCGCGGTTTCGTCGGGCGGAACCTCCTTGGGCGGCCAGGTGTCGTCGGGTTCGCCGGGCGGTGCGAGCGGGGACGGCGGCAGGGTATCGAGCAGCCGCCAGCAGGACGCCGCGGTTGCGCTGGACGTGGCGGCCACGGGTGGCGCCCAACCCGACGCCTTGCGCTTTCTCGACGCGGCCGCGGGACGATCCGGCGGGGGCTCCGCCAGCACCGGCAGCGGCGGCGTGGGCGGAGGCGGCGCGGGTGGAGTCGTCGGGGGCGCCAGCTCGGGCGGCAATGTGGCCAGCGGCGGCCGTCCCAAGGTGGTGGCGGCATCGGGCGCCACCCTGGTGAAGGTCGACGTGAACAACAAACACCAGACCTTCGAGGGCTGGGGCACCAGCCTGGCTTGGTGGGCTCACCAAATCGGCGGCTGGTCCACGGCCAAGAAGAACCAGTTCGCCGACCTGCTGGTCGATCCGGTGGCCGGCCTGGGCTACAACATCTTTCGCTACAACATCGGCGGCGGGGACGCCCCCTCGCACGATCACATGGGCGAGAACCGCGAGATGCCAGGTTTTCAGGCCAGCGACGGCACCTGGAACTGGAACGCCGACGCTCGCCAAACCTCGGTCTTGAGCCGCCTCGTCGCCTCGGGCAAGAACGTCATCATCGAGGCGTTCTCCAACTCGCCACCCCATTGGATGACCAAGAGCGGGTGCGCCTCGGGCAGCCAGGACGGCAACAACAACCTGAAGGACGATTCCTACGACGCCTTTGCCACCTATCTGGTCAGCGTGACCAAACACTACCGGGACAGCCTGGGCATCACCTTCCGCACGCTGGAGCCGCTCAACGAGCCCAACGCCAATTGGTGGAAGGCCAACGGAAGCCAAGAGGGTTGTCACTTCGGCGCCAGCAGCCAACAGCAGATCATCAAGGCCGTCGCCGCTGAGCTGGGCGCGCAGGGTGTGAGCGGAACCAAGGTCAGCGCCTCCGACGAGAACAGCATGGACGATGCCCTCAGCATCATGAGCGCCTACGACGACGCGACCATGGTGGCGCTTGCCCAAATGAACGTGCACTCGTACGCCGGATCGAAGCGCACGCAGCTACGCAAGCTGGCTACCAGCAAAGGCAAACGTCTGTGGCAATCGGAGAGTGGCCCGCTCAGCGTCGAGCTGGCCAGCAACACCGAGGCCGCTCTCTTCATGGCCGGGCGGATCATCCAGGATCTGCGCGAGCTGCAGCCCGAGGCCTGGATCGAGTGGCAGGTGGTGGATCCCGCCACCAACTGGACCAGCTTCAGGGTCAACGACGCCCAGCAAACCTGGACCCCGCTCAAGCGCTTCTACGTGCAGGCCGGCTTTTCGCGCTTCATCCGCCCGGGTGCCGTGTTCGTCGACATCAACCATGCCGACATGGTGGCGGCCCTGGCCGGCGATGGGAGCAGCCTGGTCCTGGTGGTGCGCAACGGCGACAGCAAGGCCAGCAAGAGCTTCACCTTCGATCTGACCTCGTTGCCGTCGCCCGCCACCGCCGTCGAGGTCTACCGCAGCTCGAGCCAGGAAGATCTCGTCCGCCCGCAGGACCTCGAGGTGACGAACTGGAGCTTCACCGCCAGTGTGCCCGTCACCTCGGTCACCACCTACCTCGTGCCGCTCAACCGCCCGTAGTGCGCAGCACGACCCTCACCGGGGGCGCCTTCCAGATGCGGTCACAGTACTCTTGGATGGCCCGATCCGACGAGAACTTGCCCGTGCGGGCGGTGTTGAGGATCGACATGCGCGTCCAATCCTTCTTCTTGCTGAAGACCTCGCCCACCTGGTTTTGGCAGTCGAGGTAGGACTGGAAGTCCGCGCACAGGAGGAAGGGATCGCGGTCCAGCAACGAGCGAACCAGCGGGGCGAAGAGCGCGCGATCCCCGCGCGAGAACTCGCCGCTCGCGATGAGGTCCAGCACCTCGCGCAACTCGGCGTTGTGTTTGTACAGGTCCCAGGGGTGATAGCCCCCGGCGTGCAGCTTCTGCACCTCCTCGACCGTCAGGCCAAAGAGGAAGAAGTTCTCGGCGCCCACCTCTTCGCGAATCTCGACGTTGGCCCCGTCCAGCGTGCCGATGGTCAGCGCGCCATTCATGGAGAACTTCATGTTGCCGGTGCCCGAGGCCTCCATACCTGCCGTCGAGATCTGTTCCGATAGGTCCGCGGCCGGGTAGATGCGTTGGGCGTTTTTCACGTTGAAGTCGGGCAGGAACACCAGGCGCAGGCGGTCCTTGGTCTTGCGGTCGGTGTTCAGCACCTCGGCCACGCCGTGGATGAGCTTGATGATCAGCTTGGCGGTGTGGTACCCGGGCGCGGCCTTGCCGCCGAAGATGATGGTGCGGGCCGGGCCGTCCCCGCCGCGCTTCAAGTGGCGGTAGAAGGCCACCGCGCGCAGCACGTTGAGGAACTGACGCTTGTACTCGTGGATGCGCTTGACGTGCACGTCGAACATGGTGTCGGGCAGAAGCTCGATGCGGTGGGCTTCCTGGACGTAGTCGGCCAGCTCCTGCTTGTTCTCCAGCTTGATCTGGCGCCAGCGCTCGCCAAAGCTGGCGTCGTTGGCGAACTTCTCCAGGCCGCGCAACTGGTTGAGGTCGGAGGGCCAATCCTCGCCCAGCGTCTCGGTGAGGAGCGCGGCCAGTCTGGGGTTGGCCAGCAGCAAGAAGCGCCGCGGGGTCACGCCGTTGGTGACGTTGGTGAACTTCTCCGGCCACAGCTCGGCGAAGTCGCGCAGCACCGTCTTCTTCAGCAGGTCCGAGTGAATCTGCGCCACGCCGTTGACCGCGTGGCTGCCCACGCACGCCAGGTTGGCCATGCGCACGCGCTTGTCGCCGCGCTCGTCGATGAGCGAGAGACGCTCGAGCACATCGTTCTTGCGCGAATGGACCTCGATGCTGGAAAGGAAACGTCGGTTGATCTCCAGGATGATCTCGGTGTGGCGGGGCAGCACGCGCCGGAAGAGCGGCAACGGCCAAGTCTCCAAGGCCTCCGGCATCAGCGTGTGGTTGGTGTACGCCATGGTCTGCGTGACGATCTTCCACGCCGGATCCCAGTCCATGTTGTATTCGTCGATGAGCAGGCGCATCAGCTCGGCCACCGCCAAGGCGGGGTGGGTGTCGTTCAACTGAACCGCGTACTTCTCGTGAAAGCGGTCCAGGGTCTTCTGCCGCTGGAAGTAGATGCGGATCATGTCCTGCAGCGAGCACGACACGAAGAAGTACTCCTGCTGCAGACGCAGCATCTTGCCTGCCTCGGTCTCGTCGTTGGGATAGAGGACCTTGGTGATGTTCTCGGTGTGAACCTGCTCCTCGCAGGCGCGCGTGTAGTCGCCCACGTTGAAGGCCTGCAGGTCCAGCGAGGTGTAGGACTCCGCCTGCCACAGGCGCAGTATGTTGGTGGTGTTGGTGCGGTAGCCGAGGATGGGGGTGTCGTTGGGAATGCCGCGCACGACCCGGTCGGGGATCCAGTCCACGCGGTAACGACCGCTGGCGTCGGTGTACGAACGCGTGCGGCCGCCCAGCTTGACCAGGATCTCGATCTCCGGGTGGGCGATCTCCCACGGGTAACCCATGCGCAGCCAACGATCGAGCACCTCGATCTGCCAGCCGTCGTGGATCTCTTGATCGAAGATGCCGAATTCGTAGCGGATGCCGTAACCGATGGCCGGGCGCTCCAGCGCGGCCAGCGAATCCAGGTAGCAGGCGGCCAGTCGTCCCAGGC
Source organism: uncultured Myxococcales bacterium (assembly GCA_964535465.1). Lineage (GTDB taxonomy): Bacteria > Myxococcota_A > Polyangia > Fen-1088 > Fen-1088 > Fen-1137. The sequence continues at coordinate 20,369 of CAZHUY010000025.1, read as the reverse complement.
CGCCGTTGCCCAGCCCTGGCTCCTCTTCCTGCTCCAGCATCTCGTCCAGCGAGAGACCCAGTTGGTCCATGGCGATACGCGTCGCCTCCAGGATCCCCAGGTTCACCAGGTTCTGGCCCAGTTGTGGCCCGATGAGGAACTCCGCCGAGAGATAGGCCACGGTGCGCGCCTCGGTTTCGTAGTAGGTGCGCGATGAGTGGATCCAACGCTGCAGCAGCCGGTCCCGCACCGTGTAGGCCAGGGCCAGGTAGTTGTCGTTGGGCAAGGCCACCTCGGCGAACTTCGCCCGGTGGCAGAACAGATTCCGGATGAAGTTGCGCCGGATGGACTCCACATCCATCCCGAATTGAATGTCTTTTTCCGATGGATGCGCGGGCGTGCGGCGGTGTGTTGTCATGGCTGGGCCTAAGAAAGGGAACGTAACCCGGCGCGCTTCAAGCAGCAAGAAGCTCTCCCTCCCCCTCGCCCTCCCCTCCTGGGCCTCGGTCCCCTCTTGCGAATCCCCTCTTCTTCTCAAGAGGTCTGACGCTCTGCCGATGTTTCCTTCACCTCATGTATTCGGCCATTGTCATCCTCGCGCTTCTGGGAGCGCAATCGGACGAGGCCTCGGTCAACGAGGCCAAGAACAAGGCCCAGACTCTGCTGTCCGAGGGCACGCAGTCCTTCAACCGCGGCGACATGGCGGAGGCGTTGGACAAGTTCAAGCAGGCCTACGCGGAATTCCCCAGTCCCAAGCTCCTCTTCAACATCGGCCTCACCAGCCGTAACCTGGGTCGCGCCGTCGAGGCCATGGATGCGCTCGAACAGTTTCTCCTCGAGTCGACCGACGCGCCGCCCGACATGGTCACGCAAGCCAAGCAGTCGGTGAGTGAACTGCGCAACTGGCTGGGCAACCTGACCATCAAGTGCAGCGTGGCCGGTCCCGAGATCGCGCTCGACGGTCGCCCCCTTGGGGTCGCCCCCTTGCCCAAATCCTTATGGGTCATGCCGGGCAGTCATCTCGTGACCGCCAAGCACCCGGACTATTCGTTGACCACGGTCACCGTCGATGTCAACGCCGGCACGGTCCACACCTTGGCGCTCCCCATGCAGCGCCTTGCTGCTGAAGAGCCGGTGGCCCCGCCCGAGAGCGCCGGGGGGCCTGCCGGCCTAACCGACGCGCCCGTCACGGTCGCCACGGCCCTGGATGCCCCCGTGCAATCCAACGGATGGTGGCTGGGTCGCAAGTGGACATGGGTGGCCGCCTCCTCGAGCGTGGCCCTAGCCGCGGGTGCCGTGGGCTTCGGTCTGTCCATGAAATCGAAGTACGACAGCTTGAATCGGTCGTGTGGCAGCGACAGCCCGGGCTACCTCGGGTGTAGCTCCGGCGACATCAGCTCGGTGACCTGGCGCCGCAACACCGCCAATGTCATGTGGGGTCTGTCGGCCGCAGCCGCGGTGACCGCGGGCGTGCTCTTCGTGGTCGAGGGGCATGACGTGGCGGTGGCTCCGCTGGCCGGCGATGCCACGGGGTTGCTGGCGCGGGTGACCTACTGATGTCCTAAAGCCCACTGGCCGGGCGTGGGTTCCAAGCGCTCTTGGAATACCGCCGAGAGGCCTCCACCAGGCCGTCTACAGCTGCTCGAACAACCGGTTCTTGGGTCGGGAGGACTTCTTCTTCGTCTTCTTGCTCTGGCTTTCGGCGCCCGCAGCCTTGCCGCCCCCGCGTTTGGCATGCCGGGAGGCTGACGGCGAGGTCGGTGCGGGGCCGTCGGGTATGGTGGAGGGGACTGCTTCCGCGGGAGGCGGGATCGCTGGCAGGGGTACCACCTCGGGCAGGGGGACCATGCGGGGCGCGCCCGCGGCGGCCTTGGTGGTCATGGGTGAGCGAGCCCGCACGATGCCGAACACGGTCAGGATCGCGACCAACGCCGCCGCGCCGATCAAGAGCGTCCGACGTGGCACGCGCAGCCGCCTCAGCTTCGCGGTGACCCATGGCAGTCGGGGTCTCAGCGAAGCGTCCCCCACCGGTCCCGGCGTCGTGCTTTGGACCGGGCCGTCGACCAGCGAAAGCTCGCCCTTTTCGTTGATGATTCTGAGCCCAGGTAGCGGCGTCAGCTCGGTCGCGTACCCCAGCACCGCGGACTCGAAGGCGCGCGCGAACTCCCGAATCGAGGCGTGTCGTTCGGTATGGCGCTTGGACAGCGCGCGGAGCAGGACCTCCTCGGCCTCGCGGCGCAAGCCGGGGACCTCTTTGCTCAGCGAGGGAGGTTCGAGCTTGGCGATCTGAAACATCACGGCCGTGATGTCGTCGGCGACAAAGGGCGGGTGCCCGCACAACATTTCCCAGGCGATGCACGCCAGGGCCCACTGATCGGTGCGGTGATCGATGTCGTCGGCTCGGCCGGTGGCCTGCTCGGGGCTCATGTAGGACGGCGTTCCCACCACCATGCGATCCCGGGTCAGCCGCCTGGCGTTGGCCGCCTTGATCTTCGAGATGCCGAAATCCAGCACTTTGACGAACTCGGGCTCGCCCGGCAGGCTCAGCAGAAAGATGTTGGCCGGCTTCAGATCGCGATGGACCACGTCCTGGGCATGCGCAGCGGCCAGGGCTGATGCGGCTTGCACCACGATGCGCGTGGCGATCTCGGCGGGCACCCGACGGCAGCGGCGCAGCCGCTGGTCCAGATCCTCGCCCTCCAGGTATTCCATGACGATGTAGGGCTGGCCCGATTCCGCCGTGCCGAAGTCGACCACGTTCACCAGATGGGGATGGCCGAGCCGCGAGGTGACCTCGGCCTCGCGGTGAAACCGCGCCACCGAGATCTGGTCGGAGATCTCGCTGGGCGACATGAGCTTGATGGCCACCCGCTTGTGCAGGCGGAGCTGAATCGCCTCGTACACCGAGCCCATTCCGCCCCTGCCGATCAGGCGCACCAGGCGGTACGCGCCCTCCAGCACGGTACCCGCCAGATCAGGCGTCGGCCTGCTGGAGGCGATCATCGTCCGCTCTCCGCGTACCGTGGGATTCGGAAGACCGGACGCGCTGTGGGGTGTGACTTGCGCAAGGCGCGACCAACAAGATCAGATTATACCCGTCCTAGCGGCAGATCGCCGCTTCCTCTTGAAGGTCGCTATCGCACTGCCATCAGCGCCTGGATCTCCTCCTGCCTTAGGGCGCGGCTGTACACCCGGAAGTCGTCGATGGAGCCGTTGAAATAGGGGTCGTCGGGATATTGAGAACGCCCAATCCAATTCTTGGTGGTGGGCCCAATGTCGGAGAAGTGCACGGTCATGGCGCTGTTGGTGGCGGCGATTTCGCCGTTGACGTACATGACGCCGGTGAAGGTTGGGGAGCCGGCGGGGAGGACCACGGCGATGTGGTGCCATGTATTGGCGGTGAGCGCTGTCATTCCGGTTAGTTTCTGCTGGTCCGGCGTATCGTGGCCGGTCTTCGACATATTGAAGACGGGTCCGTAGGGCGACGCCCCGCTGCGCGCGGTCAGGTTGAGCCAGCGGGGAGCGGTGGTCGAATCGCCAAAGTCGTAGATGCGCTCCCAGGTTTGGGCTGGACCGGCCAGCGCCAGTCTCACCCACACCGCGATGGTGACCGCGTCGGGTGCCAGCTCGTCGAGCGCGGGGATGACGGCGTAGCCACCGCCGTCTCTCGCGGGGCCTCCGCCAGGAGCCAGCGCAAGGGCGTTCGTGCCGACCTGCCTTGTCGTCGAGAACGTTGCGGAACCAGCGCCCTCGGTCATCAACGTTGCATTGCGAGATACGCCGGCTTTTTGCGCCGAGTCATACGCGACAGTGCCGCCGTTCTCGTCGAAGCGATACCAGAGCACCAGGTCGGGATCGATGACCAGGCCGCTGTCTGGGACGTCGCCGTCGACCAAGCTGTTCGTGTCTGGCCCTCCCGCCTCGGCGGCCGCCGCGTCTCCGGTCAAGCCGTTCGAGTCTGCCGTGTCCATGATGACGCCGTCCAGCATACGGCTGGTATCGGCGGGGGTGTCGACTTGTTGGGGCGTATCGGCCTGCAAGACGCCACCTTCGAGGGGCTGGGTGGCGTCCCGCGAATCCGACGGCGAAGCCTCACTTCCTTGGTCTTGGCGGAAATCACGCGGAGCATCAGCGGCGCGTGAGTCTTGCCGGGTGTCACGCGCGTCATCGGCGTCGCGCGATTCCGGTGCCACGGCCGAATCTGGATCCGGCGCGCGTGTGTCGTCCCTTGCCACCAAGACGTCGCTGTACCCGACCCGGTCCGCCACCGGCCCATCCCCTGCCGATCCCCTGTCGTATCTCGCATCATGCGGAACAGTGCCGCTCGCGTCGCCAGCGTCGAGCCTGGACGGCACACTCCCTGCGTCTCCTGCGTTTGGTCGTCGGAGATTGCCAGAGTCAAAGGTACACGCCGCGAAGAGCACCAAACACAGCCCGAGCGCCACTCGTGGCTGTTGGGGAGCGACGGCCGAGCTTGCGAAAGTCACGGGGTTCGACATGGGGCGGCTCCATGAACCGGGCTTTGGTAGCCAGAGTCTATACCGGAATCCATTTCGGCCCGAACCTTGCTATGTCTTGGGCCATGGCTGCCATCGATTCTCTCTTGTCGCTGATGGATACGCAGCAGGCCAGTGGTCTGGTTTTGCGCGCGCGCGAGTCTCCGGTGCTGGTGGGGGGCAAGGGGCGCGGGCTCACCATGCCGCCGCTCAACCGCCAAACCATCGAGATATTCGCGGGCGAGGTGCTGACCGCCGAGGAGCACGAGCGCCTGACCTCGTCGGGTGCCTGCGACAAGGTCTATCGTTCCGAGAAGCACGGCAGCTTCGTGGTCGAGGCACGGCTCTCTGGCGACAAACTGTCGCTGAAGCTGATGCGCGGCGCTGCCAGCGCGGCAAGGCCGGCGCCCGTGAGCCCTGCACCGCCCAGGCCCCCCGCTTCCGTCCCCGTGGCGCCCCTGTCTTCCCTGCCCGCCACCCCTCCCCCGCCGCTGCCGGAACATGCGGACGCCGTGGTGGACCAGCACGCAAGAGCAGCGGCCGCTACTCGACTGACCCAAGCTATCGCCCAAGCAGCCCGCGACGGTGTGTCGGATCTTCTCGTGTCCGCTGGACAGCCCCTGTGGGTGCGAAGCGCTGACGGGCTCGCCGCGGCCTCCGACGACCCCGTGCACGACTCGGAGATTCGCGCCTGGGTGGACACGCTGCTCAACCCGGCCCATCGCCGCGTTCTCGAAGAGGCGGGCAGCCTGGATCTGGCCTGGGAGTCGCCTGACCTGGACGGTCAGGGCGCACAGCGCTTTCGCCTGAACGTGTTCACGCAAAGTCACGGGCTGGCCGTCGCCTTGCGCCCCATCAACCGGCGCGCGCCCTCGCTGGCCGACCTGAATCTGCCTGAATCCCTGGCGTCCCTGATCAACGCCTCGGGTGGTTTGGTGCTGGTGGTCGGGCCCACGGGCTCGGGCAAGTCCACGACCCTGGCGGCACTGGTCGAAAGCGTGAACCGCACGCGCGCCCGCCACGTCATCACCCTGGAAGATCCCATCGAGTTCGTGTACCAGCCGCGGCGCAGTCTGATTCACCAGCGCGAGATCGGCACGCACGTCGACAGCTTCGCCTCCGGTCTGCGCGCGGCCTTGCGCGAATGCCCTGATATCGTGCTGGTCGGGGAGATGCGCGATCGCGAGACCGTGTCGTTGGCCCTGACCGCGGCCGAGACCGGGCACCTGGTGCTGTCCACGCTCCACAGCGGCAGCGCGGCCATGGCCATCGATCGCATCATCGACATCTTCCCCGAGCACGAGCAGGCGCAGGTTCGCCAGCAGGTGGCGGGCGCGTTGCGCGCGGTGCTCACCCAGCAGCTTCTGCAGGGCACGAGCCCCGGCACACGCATCCCCGCTGTCGAGCTGCTCGTCGGCAACTACGCGGTGGGCTCCCTCATTCGCGAGGGCAAGACCCATCAACTGGCCACGCAGATACAGACCGGCCGCGAGGACGGCATGATCCCCTTCGAGGCCTCGCTTCTCGAGCTGCTGCGCGCCGGCCGCATCGCGCGCGAGACGGCCCTGGCCGCGGCTCGCGCCCCGGTCGAGCTGCAGCGCCGCCTGCGCGAAGCAGGAATGTAGCGGCCGCAAATGGTATAGGCTGGCCAGGCATGAAGGGCTTCGTTCTCGGTTTGGTGGTGGCCGCGTTGGCGTTCGCCGGCTACCTCTTCTGGAAGCGCCAGACGACGCCACCCGCGCCCACGGCGCAGAACGCAGCGGCCAGCAGCGCGCCCGCCAAGAAAGCGGCCAAAAGGCGCGCTCGCGGCGCCGCGCGTGTGGCACGCGCAGGGGCGGAAGGCCCAGGCGAGTTCGAACCTGAATCCGTGCGCCTGTCAGCCGCCGACCTGCGCCACGTGGCCCAGGGCGACGATCTGTCCACGCCCGACGTCCTTCGCCTGGACATGTCGAACGACAGAGAGCTGCCCGAGCTGAGCCAGGACCAGATCGACGAGCGCTTCCGCTCGCAAGAGCCGGCCATCCTGGAGTGCATCTCACGCGCGCGCCCCGACCCCGAGACCTTCGTCCCCGGTCGGGTGACAGTGAAGTTCCGCATCCAGCGTGCAGGCACCGTGCGCGGTGTGCGGGTCGAAGCCCCCGCCATCCTGCAACGAAACGGCCTTTACGGCTGCATCAAGGGCGTCATGGCCCGCCTGCGCTTCCCCGCCGCCGGCACCAGCCAAATCCTCAGCTACCCCTTCCACCTAAGCTGACCCCGCGCCCGCCGGACCCCGCACCCAAGGCGCCTCAATGGGCAGGTTTCCCCTCGCGGGAGGGCCAGGAACTCACACCCGAGGGCGCCTCAGTGAGCAGGTTTCCCATGGCACGCGAGGGGAGCGGCGA
>CAZHUY010000025.1:0-13410 GCA_964535465.1 uncultured Myxococcales bacterium | reverse complement strand
TCGCCGCGCACCCTCGCGGGAGGACCAGGAACTCGCACCCGAGGGCGCCTCAGTGAGCAGGTTTCCCATGGCACGCGAGGGGAGCGGCGAGCTTTGCTCGCCGCGCACCCTCGCGGGAGGACCAGGAACTCGCACCCGAGGGCGCCTCAGTGTGCAGGTTTCTCATCGAGCGCGTGGGGAGCGGCGAGCTTTGCTCGCCGCGCACCATCGCGGGAGGGCATGGGAACCCTCCCAGGGTTCCCATCCATAAAGTTGACATAATTCGGGGCGACCGCAGACTCGCGATATGCGGTCTGCCCGTCGAGTGATCGCCCGAAAAGGGCGACGTGTTTTGCCCGAGCGCTCTCGCCTCACCCTACCCAGGGTGGTGGCGGATCTGCGCCGCAGCCGGCAGGTGTTGACCGACATCGAGGGGCAGCTCGACGGCCTCTTGCTCAAGCTGCGCCAGCCGCAGCCGAGCATCGACGCCAACAGTCCTGATCGCCTGGAAGGCTCGCTGGCCCAGGCGGGTCGGGCCCTGAGCGCGCTCGACAATCTCCGCCAGTTGTGGTGACCGCCCATCGGGCCCAAGAGGCGACGGTGCAAGACCAGAGGGCAAGCAAGGGGCTCATCGAACCCCTGGTGACCTTCCTGGTGGCCACGGCGCTGGCTGCGGCGCTGTTCTGGCTGGCCGTGGGCGTGGGGTTTGTGCGCGATCTCCTCCACGGCGGTATCGCGGTGATCTTCATGCTGGCGCCGTCCTACGCCGCGCGCCTCTCGCATCGGCCCTTCGACTACCGGGCCGCGGGCCTGGGGATGGCGCCGCTGGGCTTGAACCTGCGCGTGCTGGGCATCGCTCTCGCGCTGACCTGGCCCCCGTTTTTCGCGGGTTTTCTCCTCTACTACGGGCTGCTGTGCTCGCCCGATGCCCTGCCCTTCCTGCACCGCCTGGCCGAGATCCTCTCTCCCATCTGCTCGGCGTACCAGGGGCTCGCCGGGTTCTCTCTGCGCCTGCCCCCGGGCTTCTTCATGCTGGCCATCACGCAGGTGCTGGTGGTGGCCTTGCCCGAGGAGATCTTCTTCCGAGGCTATCTGATGTCGCGCCTGGAAGAGCGCTGGCCCTCGCGCCGGCGCCTTTGGGGAGCGCCGGTGGGCTGGTCGCTCCTCGTCTGCAGCCTGCTCTTCGGATTGGGCCATTTCCTCGTCGATTTTCAGCCTGGCCGTCTGGCGGTCTTCTTTCCCGCGCTGGTCTTCGGATGGATGCGCCAGCGCACCGGCTCGCTGGCCCCCGCCACCGTGTTTCACGCCCTGTGCAACCTGTTCTCCGAAACCCTGCACGAGAGCTTTTTCAGATAGACGAGGGGAAGTGTCCGGCCACGACCGCGGCGTTCGGAGTTGGCTTGCGGGCGCGGCTCGCACGCAACTTTCGGCGAGCCCGGCCGACAAGGGGGTATGTCACGTGCTTGCGTCTTCACCATCATGCTGATGCTCGGGGTGGTGCCTTGCGCCCGGGCGCAAAAGCCCACCCTGGAGGGCGTGGTCAACATCAACACCGCCTCTCCGGACGAACTGCGGCTGCTCACCGGCGTGGGGCCGTCGCGCATCCGCAACATCCTGGCCTACCGGCAGAAGCACCCGTTTCGCACGGTCGAGGAGCTGGCGCGCATCAAGGGCATTGGCCGCAAGACCGTGCGCCGGCTTCGCCTTCACCTGGCGGTCACCGGGCCCACCACCGCGCAGAAGATCATCCGGCCGGTGGCTGCGGTGACGCCCCTGCCCTCCCCGCCTGTGAAGCCGCCAGCCCGTCCGCCGCAGCGTCCCCAACCCGGCCCGCGTCCGTTGGCGCGCAAGGGCGAACCTGACCACCAGGCCATCATCTTGCACAGAGGGAGCGCGGGCCTGCCTCCCCCCTGAGCGGCGACAATCCGCATTTGGTTTGACCTTCGAGGCTTGCCCACGACTCCTACAGTCTGTTCGCCGACCGGCGATTTCCATTCTCAAAGACCGCTCGCCGATTGTTCTATGAAAGCCCCCTCCCCCGACGCCCCTTGATGGCTCGCAACATTTGCTTTTGTGCCTCGGTGGGCAAGACTGATCATCAGGTAAACGATGTATTTTGCGCGAACCCTCGGTCCCCAATGGTTCTCTGGTGCTCTGCTGGGCCTGACTTTGCTGCTCTTCGGGTGCGCCCAGGAGCCGCAACCCCACGATAACCCAGGGGGCTCGACAGCCAAGCCGTCGTCCTCGTCCGGCGCAGCGGGCAAGACGGCCACGGGCGGCAAGTCCTCCTCGGGCGGCAGGTCCAGTGTCGCCAGCGGCGGGGCCAGTGGTGGGGCCAAGAGCTCCTCGTCCAGCTCGTCCAAACCCGTGAGGGTCAAGGCCGGTATCGGCACGGGCGGAACCCCGGTCAGCCGCAACGGTCAGCTCGCCGTGTCGGGCACCCAGTTGGTCAACAGCCAGGGGTTGCCGGTCCAGCTCAAGGGCCCGAGCAGCATGTGGCTGAACTGGGAGAGCAAGCGCTTCATCGAGGACAAGGCCGGGATCCAGTGGGCGCGTGACAACTGGAACGCCTCGGTGATTCGTGTGGCCATGGGGGTCAACGAGAGTGGCGGCGACACCCTGGTCAGCCAACCCGCCAACACCAAGGCGCGGGTCAACCAGGCCGTGCAGAATGCCGTCGATCTGGGCCTGTACGTCATCATCGATTTTCACACCAGCAAGGGCGAAAGCCAAAAGCAGTTGGCCATCGACTTCTTCAAAGAGATGGCCAACAAGTGGGGCAACACCCCCAACGTCATCTACGAAACCTTCAACGAGCCGCTGAAGATCGACTGGGCCACGGTCATCAAGCCCTACCACCAGGCCGTGGTCGACGAGATTCGCAAGATCGATCCCGACAACATCATCATCTTGGGGACGCGCGACTACTCGCAAGAGGTCGACACCGCGTCCACGGATCCGGTGAAGGGAACCAACCTGATGTACGCGCTGCACTTCTATTCGTGCACGCACCTGCAGTATCTGCGAACCAAGGGTGATACCGCCCTCATCAACGGGCTCCCGATCTTCGTGAGCGAGTGGGGCGCCACTCACGCCGACGGTGGCACCCCGTCCAACCCCAATCTGTGTCTGGAAGAGGCCCAAACATGGATCGACTGGATGGACGAGAACTGGATCAGCTGGGCCGCCTGGAAGTTCGACGCCTGTCAGGACAAGAGCTGCTACTTCACCTCGTCGGCCTCGACTTCCGGCAATTGGGGCAACTCGGTTCTGTATGGCCACGGTCCCTTCGTGCGCGACCGCATGATGGAGTAGGTCAGGCGCAGGCGAAGGCGCCGTAGCCCACGACGCGATCGCGCGGGCCGGCCGTGTCGCCCGAGTTGCGCAGATCGAGGATGTGGAGGCCGAGGTTGCGCGTGCTCGCGACCTGCAGGAGGCCGTTGATGGGCGTGGCGCCGCACGCCTGCTCGAAATCCACGCCGCCGACCCTGCGGGCGACGATGGTGTCGGCGGTCTCGCGATCCACCCGGCACGCCGTTGGATAGTCCAGGTAGTGCGAGAGGTCCGAGCTGACCACGATGGCCGTCTCGTCCCCGCCCCACAGGCGTTGCAGGATATCGGCCACCCTGCCGTGGTCCTGGTCGCCAGCCAGCAGCGGTATCACGGCGGCCCGCGGAAAGATCTTCTGCACGAAGGGCAGGTGCACCTCGAGGCTGTGTTCCTGGGCATGGGCGCGATCGTCTTCATGCGCCAACCCGTCTTGCAGCAATCCCTGGACGGCGTCTTGATCCACGGTCAGCGCGCCCAGCGGTGTGGCGAAGGCGGCCGCACTGCTGACCGCTACACCCGAAAATCCAACCCGGTGCGACGGCCCGATGACGACGACGCGTGACACGGAATCACCGCGCGCCGCGAGCGCATGGTAGGCGCTGCCCGCGACGGGACCGGAGTAGATGTATCCGGCGTGGGGCGCGATCACCGCCTTGGCTTCGTGCGACCCACGCGCCTCGGCCAGGAAGCCATCCACCGCCTCGGTCAGCCGTCTGGCGTCCCCCGGATAGAACGTTCCGGCCACCGCTGGAGCCCGCGTCTTCATGACGTCCAACTCTAGCCTGGATCGGAGTTCTGCCAAGCGTGGACGCAAGCTGACCTGAAGCTCGCCTTCCCGAGGCCTATACTCTGGTTGTTTTACAAGCGGGCATGTCCACCACGAAGCAGCAATCAGGCAGCAGGGCCACCCGCCATTTTCGGCGCGAGGGTGACAGGGTGGTGTGCGGGCTGTGTCCGCGCGCTTGTCGTCTCCGCGAGGGACAACGCGGGCTCTGCTTCGTGCGCGCCTGCGAGAATCAACAGATCGTCCTCACCAGCTATGGCCGCTCCACCGGCTTTTGCGTGGATCCCATCGAGAAGAAGCCGCTCTACCACTTCTTGCCGGGCACCCCGGTCCTGTCGTTCGGAACCGCAGGCTGCAACCTGGCTTGCCGGTTCTGCCAGAACTGGGAAACCACGCGCTCGCGCCAGGTGGACATCATGGCCGCGCAGGCCACGCCCGCCGAGATTGCGCGCATGGCGGAGGGGCGTGGCTGCCCCAGCGTGGCCATGACCTACAACGATCCCGTGGTCTTTCACGAGTACGCCATCGACGTGGCCGACGCCTGTCACGAGCGCGGCATCAAGACGGTGGCGGTCAGCGCGGGCTACGTGTGCCCGGCGCCGCGCGCCGAGTTCTACGCGCGCATGGACGCGGCCAACATCGATCTCAAGGGCTTCAGCGAGCGCTTCTACCGCGAGCTGTGCGCCGGCGATCTGGCCACGGTGCTGGACACCCTGGTGTACGTGCGCAGCCAGAGCAAGGTGTGGCTGGAGGTCACGACGCTGCTCATTCCCGGCGAGAACGACAGCGAGGGCGAAGTGGACGCCATGACCCGCTGGATGGTGGCCAACTTGGGCGCGGACGTGCCGTTGCACTTCTCGGCCTTCCATCCCGACTTCCGCATGCTCGACAAGCCCGCTACCTCTCTGGCCACGGTCACGCGCGCGCGCCAGATCGCCCTCGGCAATGGCTTGCACCACGTGTACACCGGCAACGTCCGCGATCGCGACGGCAGCACCACCTGCTGTAGCGCCTGTGGCGGGAGCATCATCAGCCGCGACGGATACCAGTTGCTCGACTGGAGGCTGGACAGGGCAGGGCGCTGCACCGCCTGCGGCAGCCCGTGTCCCGGCGTGTTCGCCTAGCGAGGCCGCGCCTCCTCGCGTGATTTGGCTTTGTCCGCGGCGCAAGTGGTCGTATTCTTGCGCCCTCACAAATCTCGCATGGTGTTGCAGGCGGGCACAACCTTCGGGAATTACCGTATCGTGCGCCTCATAGGTGAAGGGGGCTTTGGACAGGTGTACCTGGCCGAGAACCCCCTCATCAATCGTCGCGCGGCGATCAAGGTACTCCACCCCTCGATGGCGGCGGATACGGAGCTGCTTCGGCGCTTCCTCAACGAGGCACGCGCGGCCAGCGCCATTCATCACCCGAACATCATCGAGGTCTTCGATGCTGGCGGAACCGCCGAGGGCGCTCCTTACATCCTGATGGAGTTTCTCGAGGGAGAATCCCTGCAGGCATGCCTGGCGAGGGTGGGCAGCCTCGCTCTGCCTCGGGCCCTCGACATCGCGAACCAGGCGGGTTCGGCCTTGGCCGCGGCCCATTTCGCCGGCATCGTCCATCGAGATCTCAAGCCCGAGAACCTGTTCTTGGTGTCGAGCCACGAGGCGCCGGGTGGTGAGCTGGTCAAGATCCTCGATTTCGGTATCGCCAAGATCAAGAACAGTGGGCAGGCGGGCAATACCCAGGGCACCAGGTCGGGCTTGATCATGGGCAGCCCGGCGTACATGTCGCCCGAGCAGTGCAAAGACAGCGCCGACGTGGACCTTCGCTCGGACATCTACTCCTTCGCCATCATCGTCTACGAGATGCTGGCGGGTCGGCCCCCACACGTCGCTGCGACCGGCACCGAGCTGCTGGTGCTGCATTTAACCGAGACGCCTCTGCCTCTGCGCACCTTTGCCCCCAACGTGCCGGCGTACATCGAGGCCGCTGTCATGCGTGCCCTGGCGCGCCAGCGAGAGGATCGCTTCCAGAGCGTGGGTGACCTGCTGGACGCCCTCAACCAGCGGACGGCTGTCGCGGACGTGACCCCGAGGCGTTTTGCCGAGAGACCAGCCGGCGCCTCCATCTCCGCCTCCGCGGCACCGACGACCGCACCCTCGGTGACGACGCTCTCGCAGGTGGCCGGCGATGTCGACACCGATGCGTCTCCGGTGGCGGGGCGCTCTCGACGGTGGCTGGCCTTGGCGGGTGCCGGTGTCGTGCTCGCCGGGATAGTCGGTTTGCTCTTGCTGCGGCCCCACCGCAGTGCCGAGCCCCAGGCCACCCCGGCCGGAGCTGTCGCGCTGACCGGCACGGTGGTTGCGCCGCCGCTCGTGCCGCCGGCCCCCCGCCCGGCGGTTCTGCCCACCGTGCCTGATGCTGGACCGGCGCCAGATGCGTCGCCGGTCAAGTCCGAGCGTATGACCAAGGTGGCGAACGCCCCCTCGGACGAGGCGCGAGGCAGGCAACGAATGCGCGGGAGCAAGCGGAGCGCCAACGTCCCCGCCCGCCCGGTGACTCCGCCGTCTCCGGCCAAGCGGAGTGAGGACAACGTCGCTGGTTTCTAGAGAAAGGTAGGGCTTTCGATGGTCAGAAGACTGGGCAGGGTGACTTGGTTTTTGGCTTGGCTCCTGACAGCATTGCCGGCCGGTGCCGCGACCGACGCCAGCAGCAAGGCGGCCGCGCGCGAGCTGGCCAACGAGGCGAAACAGGATTTCGACGGGGGCCGCTTCGACGATGCTGCGCTCAAGTTCCGCCGCTCTTTCGAAGTGGCGAGAGTGCCCACCCTGGCGGTCTGGGCGGCACGCGCGCTGGCCAAATGCGGCCAGCTCGTGGGCGCGTCGGAGATGTACCGTACGGCGACGCAGCTCGCCCCGAATGATCTCTGGGTGGGAAACGCCCAGCAGCAGGCGCAGGAAGATGCCCGACGCGAGATGGGTGAGCTATTGCCCAGCATTCCCAGGTTGCGGGTGCGCGTGGAAGGTGCCGTGCGGGACGAGGTCGAGGTGACGGTCGACCGTACCCAGATCGCCAAGGCGCTTTTGGGCTTCGATATCCCGGCTGATCCTGGCCGGCGCCAGATCGTGGGCCGGCGAGGGGCGGAGGTGGTGGAGCAGATCGTCGAGCTCAAGCCGCAGGAGCGCAAGGAGGTGGTCCTGCAGTTCAATGCCGTCGCGCCCGCCAGCGCCGAGGCCACGGCGCCCGCCCCTCAGAGGCTGGCGGAGGCCGCGCCCCCGGAGGCGGCGCGCAACGAGGAGGCCACCCGGCTGATCTCGACGCCCGCCTCGGAGAACCCGCAGGTCAGCCGGCCGCTCTACAAGAAATGGTGGTTCTGGACCGGCGTGGGCGCCGTGGTCGCGGCCGGCGCGGTCACGGCCTTCGTTCTGACCCGTTCGTCCGAGAAGACCTGTAGTGGCTCGTACCCCTGCGCGGAGGTCCGGTAGTCGTGCGGCGCGCATGGAGGACATGGGCCGTGGCCCTCGCGCTGCTGGCGGCCTGCTCGAGCAAGAGCGGCAGCGATACCCGGATTCTTGTCGCGGTATGGAGCGACTTCGTCATTCCGACGCAAATGAATAGTGTTCGCATCGAGGTCAACGGTCCGGCCACGACTCCCTCGACAACCTTCTCCCTGGCCGCCGAGACCAAGTTCCCCCTGGTCTTCGAATTGGTGTCCCCGAACAATGCAGGCACCACCTTCACCGTCACAGCGACCGGCTTCCTGGGCGCCACGCGATTGGTTTCCCAGCAAGCCCGGGTTTCGTTCATCCCGGAGGAAAGCCTGGTTCTGAGCCTTTTCCTGGGCCGCACCTGCCGCAACATCGATTGTCCGACGAGTTGGACCTGCAGCGACGGCCAATGCAACCAGTCCGTCGAGATCAACCCGAGCACTCTCCCCACCTACGATCCCAAGAGGCCCTTCGTCACCCCCGACGCCAGCGCGAGCTTCGGGATTGACGCCTCTGCAGATGGCGAGACTTTCACAAGGCGCGACGGCCTTGGCATTGACGGGCGGCCCCTCGCGCCGGGCGATGCCTCGGGTGATACCGGAATGGCTGTCTTGCCGGCAGGGGATGGTGGCCGTGATCTGGCCGCGATCCTCGACTCGGGAGATGCGCGCGTCGATGTTGCGACCTACCCGGATGTCGCGCAGGACCGGGCCAACGACCGTGCCGGGGCCGAGGATCTTGTTCGGGACCTGGTCCGGGCCGACACCGCGCCCGCGCCCGATGTGCGGCCCCCTGACACTCCAGGGCCGGACGCGCCGAAGAACAATGTCGACGCTCCACCCGATAGTCCCGCGACTTGCCCTTATGCTTGTTGTGGCGACAGCGATTGTCCGGGGACCTGCCAGACCTGCGACTCCTCTCACACCTGTGTCTCCGTGGTCAGCCGCGACGATCCCAATGGTCGCTGCGTCGGTACCTGCGACGCCACCGGGGCGTGCAAGGCCAAGCGCGGTCAGTCCTGTACGGTCGTCCCCGGAGGCTGCATCGACGGCACCACGTGTGCCGACGGCATCTGCTGTGACAGAGCCTGCAGCGACACCTGCGAGGCCTGCGATGTCCCCGAACACCTCGGCACGTGCACCACGCTGGCGGCCGGTGCGTCCCCGCGGCCGACGCGCACAGCGTGCGTGAGCTCGGTTCCCGCTTGCGCCGGCACCTGCGACGGCATCAGCGCCTTGTGCTCCTACAACAGCGGGCCGTGCGGCTCGCCCAGTTGCACCGGAATCACCTATCAGGCTGCCGGGACCTGCAGCAACGGTGCCTGCAACTACCCGTCGGCGGAGGATTGTCCCAATGGTCAGGTTTGTGACGGCGCTGCTTGTGCCTGTTCCGCTCCGATGACCACGTGCTCCGGAGGCTTGTGCGTCAATCTGCAGAGCAACTCGGCCCATTGCGGCGATTGTGATCGCAGCTGCAGCTCGAACCACGGCTCGAGTGGCTGCGTCGCCGGGTCTTGTCAGATGAGCTGCATCGGCGACTATCGGGACTGCAGCGCCGACGAGAATGTCGCCCTTGACGGTTGCGAGACCAATGTCATGGCCGACCGGAACAACTGTGGCTCGTGCGGCAATATCTGCCCGAACGATTGGGCGAATGCCACGCCTTCTTGTGCGAACAAAGCCTGCAGTCACGAATGCACTGCACCTTGGGCCAATTGCGATGGCGCCGCAGGCAATGGGTGCGAGACCAACCTCGACACGGATGCCAGCAACTGCGGCGTGTGCACGAAGACCTGCACATCGAACGTCTGTCGCGCCAGGACCTGTCTCACGGAGACCCGATATGGCAACACCGGACCGGGATTGGGAAGCGACATCGTGACCTTCACGGTCGGCTACCTGGCTGGGATCCAGGTCTACATCGCAACGAAAAGCGTGATCACCGGGTTTGGTGTGGTCCTCGACAGCAGCGGAACGGTCGGCAACATGTACCTGGGTCTCTACAGAGATGTCCTGGGCAGCCCCAGTGATCTCGTGGCCACCAGTGGGCGCTTCGTGGCCACGCTGGGGGGCAGGGAGGTGCCGGTGGCCGAGCAGGTCGATATCGAGGCCGGCAACTACTGGCTCTTGGGGGCCTGGGACGAGATGGCCAAGTTCGAGGTCAACTCGACCGCCAAGGTGCCCTGGCGCTACGCGGCCCACAGCTTTGGAGCTTTGCCGGCGAACGCGCCGGTGGCCATGGAACCCGGTTCTTATTACCCGCCGAACATCTACGCCATCGTCGCGCAATAACCGGTCCACCGCACCCTCAACCCCAAGGACGGAGAGACGACATGCCACCAGATATCCACTTCGACCATTCCAGTATCTACTTCAACACGGGTCTTGTGCCGGCGGGCCCCTTCCAGGTGGGAGACACCACCGACATCACCATTTCCTTGTTGAACGATGGCGACGCAACGGGCGCGGTGGACGTGAAGCTCTTCTTCAGCGGTCCCACGGCGGGCTCGCCAGGGGGAACCCACCTCGACATCGTGCCCCAACTCGTGCCCCCCGACGACGCGCACATTTGGTTCGATGTCGCCTCGGGGGTCGGGGGCAGCAAGACGGTGCAGTGGACACCCCAGGAGAGCGACTTTCCCAGCTCACTCGGCGCCTCAGTCCATGGCTGCCTCTTCGCGCAAACCGTCGTCGAGCCGCTGGCACCTGTCTACCCGGGTGATGACTCGGCTCTTGGCAACTGGGATCCGAACTACAAGCTCTGCGCCCAGCACAACATCGATGTGGTCACCGTCGCAGCTTCCTCGCCCAAGCCCATCAAGTATGCCTTCGGCGTGGGCCACGGGCTGGGCAAAGCCATCAAGGCCGAGCTACGCGTCGAGAAGATTCCCGGTGACGATCCGGCCTTCCTCAAGTACATCCAGCCGCTGCGACAGGCATGGAAGATGCCCAAGACCGGGCGGACGCTCACCGCTGCCGATCAGGGCCTGACCCTCGGGGTCGAGCACCTGTGGGTCCGCAAGACGAATGGAAAGGCAAAGGTCGGCCCGAGGTCCAGGCTGCAGCTTGGCCACAGCGGCTTGCTCGACAAGACGGTCGCCGGGCAGCTGGCCGCGGGCAAGCGCGCCAAGAGTCTCAAGCTGCCCCTCGCGCCTGGAGAATTGCGCCAGGCCATCGTCGACATCACGCCGCCCAGGGGCGCCAAGCGGGGCGATGTCTTCGCGGTGGGTGTGGCCAACCAGATTGCCCCGCTCTCGCCCACCCAGCGGCGGCGTCTCCTGGGAACTCTGACGTTGATCGTGAGAGTCACCTGATAGCAGGTCAGGTGCGACGGAAACCCGTTCCCAATCTGCCGCCTGGACAGGGTAGGGCGCTGCACCGTCGCGTGTGGGTTTGAAGGCTTTCACACTGGGAAGCACGGAGGGGCCTGCAAACCCTCCGTGCTCAGCGTGTCGGACTACAGCTTGCTGGTGGCGCCCGAGGTGCCGAAATCCAGCAGTTCCATCTTCCACTTGCCGTCGTCCGAGTTGCCCTTCACGCAGCCGTTGAGCGGGACAGCGGGGTGGAACCAGGTGGTGGACTTCTGGGTCATGCCGGCAAAGGACATCTCCGCCGAGATCTTGGCGCAGCCCGTGAAGGTTCCGGCCGGGACGGCAGCGTCGTCCTTGGTCACCTGGTTGAGGTCAGTGGTGACGACCACGTTCTTCATGACCGACTTGAACATGCTCTTCTGCAAATTGCCGAGCGGGCCCAGGGCGGCGAAGTCCATGGTCTGTGGTGCCTCGGCGTCGGTCTTCATGATGGCCTTGACCAGGACATTGCCGACCTCGTCGGGCGTGGTGGGCATCTTGGAGAAGAGCAGCTTGGTGATGTTGTGGTGGTAGTAGTCCTGCGACTCCAACTCGACCCAGGTGCCTTCGGCGTCTTGTCCCACGATGCCCATGCGGGTCACGGTGACGTTGCCCTTTTCGTCGACGGAGCGTTGGACGATCCACTGGCCCACGGCCCACGGCATGGGCTGATAGGCGCTGGGCGGGGCCACCGTGCGGCTGTTGCTCTGGAACGACGTCGCCAGCGAATCCGTGGCGGCCTTCATCTGGGGGTTGATGGATGGCGAGCAGGCCGCCAAGCCGAGAATCCAAACGAGAGCCAGTGTCTTGCGCATGCTGTTCCTTTCCACGATAGGTGAGCTGAAGGTTGGTGCCGCGGGATCATCGGCCACCTGGCGGAAAGCGCAAGAAGATGGAGCAACGAATCGACGGTGTCTCGAGGCCCGCGACACGACTTGCTAGCGGCAGGTGTTGAGGAAGACCCGCCAATTGCTGGTGCTGGCGGACAGTACATCCAGCCTTCGATCGCGGTTCAGGTCTCCGACCAGGAGCGCCGCGTTTTCGCGCGAGGGAAGAGCGATGGGCTCGCCGAAGCCGCCCTGGCCGTCGCCCGGGTACACACTGAACCGATCCAGGATGTCGAGGTTGCCGTCGCCATTCAGGTCGACCAGGTGGGCCGCCAGAGGCTCCATGAAGGTTTCCTGCGAGTTGATCCGGCTGGGGACGCAGCCATCGAGGCCCAGGAGAACGCCGGGCCTTCCCAACAGATCGATGAGGTCGTCGCCATCCAGGTCGGCCGCGATGCTGAAACCCGCGACAGATGGATCGTACATACCCTCGTGAACGCTGACCAAGGCCAGTCCGCACACGATTTCGGGATCGAAGGAGCCATCGCCGCGTCCATAGCGCAGGTGCAAGTTGGGCGATCCGAAGATCAGATCCAGGTCCCCGTCGCGGTTCCAGTCCACGGCCTGAATGATCTGCACCTCGTGGACCGTGCTCAACGAGGCCCGATGCTCGAAACGTCCGTTGCCTAGACCGCGCGCGATCTCCAGGCTCGAGGCCACGGCGGCCACCAAGTCCGGGTGGCCGTCGAAGTTCAGGTCGGCCACCAGCAGGTCCTGCGGGGGCTGGTCGGTGGGGTAGGTGATGGCCTCGCCAAAGGGAGCCTGACGGTTTCCCGAACCGCGACGCACGGTCACGGCAGAGTGTCGTTCGCGGATGCTCAGCAGGTCGAGGATGCCGTCGCCGTCCAAGTCCGCGGACTTGTTCCTCCAGTTGCGGACCCGAGCGGTTTCAGGGATGGGAACGGCGACGGGGAATGTGCCATCGCCGGCCCCAAAGAGCAGGTCGGTGCCGGTGAGCAACCTGGCCCCGACCACGTAGCCACCGGGGTCGGTGATCTGCGGGATCCCGGCCACATCGAGGATGCCGTCGCCATCGAAGTCGCCCAGGGTTGGCAGATAGGGGAAGTCCACCTGCGTGGAATTGATCGGGACATCCGGGAGGGCTCGAAAGGTCAGCGGGCCCTGGCAGCGGATCTGCTGGCAGGTCCCATCTTGGCACGCGATGCCGGGGGGACAGGCGTGTCCGCAGGCACCGCAGTTGTCCCGCGATTGCCGGAGGTCGT
This sequence comes from uncultured Myxococcales bacterium, assembly GCA_964535465.1. GTDB lineage: Bacteria > Myxococcota_A > Polyangia > Fen-1088 > Fen-1088 > Fen-1137. The sequence goes on along the minus strand of CAZHUY010000025.1, from coordinate 385 downwards.
GGCACAAGCTCACGTTTCTTTGACCGCATTGGGTGAGTCCGCGCTTGCACGGAGGGAGGCCCGCGTCTGGTCTGAGCAGGGCCGACGTGCGCGTGCCGTCATCAAGCGGCGAGCGACCACCACAGGCGCTGAGGAGGGCCAGGCCAAGGATCCAGGCTTGTTTGAGCGTCCTCATGGGCAGGTGTTCTCCCACACGCTGACCGGCCCGTGTCGGTCGGCCGTCAGGACATCCGGGCGTCCATCGCCCGTGACATCGCCCACCAGGATGGCATCCAGCCCGTCGGCGCCGACCAGCCTGATGGGGGCGGTGGCTTGCAGCGAGCCATCAGGGTTCGCCATCAGCCCGGTGAAGAGGTCGTTGCTCACACAGACCAGGTCCATCAGC
>CAZHUY010000024.1:6535-39689 GCA_964535465.1 uncultured Myxococcales bacterium | reverse complement strand
CGCGATCCAGGGTCTCAAGAAAAATGTGATTGATCCCTAGCCGTGGCCGTGGCCGTGGCCGTGATACAACTGATGGGTTACATGTCCGAGCCCAAAGCCGGCCCGCGCTCGCCCCAGCGGCCTCATGCCACCGCGTGCATGAGGCTGGAGGAACGCGCCTTCTCAGTGAAGCGGCGCTTTCTGGCCATGTACAAGAAGGCCCATGCCGGGCACATCGGAAGCTCGCTGTCGTGCGCCGAGATCCTGGTCTTTCTCGAGTTCGCGTGGATGCGCGACGACGACACCTTCGTGCTGTCCAAGGGGCACGCGGCGGCCGCACTCTACGCCCTGTTGGCCGAGAGTGACCGGCTCTCCCCCGAACAGATCGACTCGTTCTACGCCGACGGGACCCAGCTCCCTGCCCTGCCCCCGTGCAACGCCATCAAGGAGATCCCCTTTGCCACCGGCAGCCTCGGCCATGGGCTCTCGCTCAGCGCCGGCATGGCCCTGGGCGCGGCCCTCCGGCACGAACCACGGCGCACCTTCTGCCTCACCTCGGACGGCGAGCTCAACGAGGGCAGCACCTGGGAGGCGGCTCTCTTCATCGCCCATCGCAAGCTCCCCAACTTGATTTGGCTCATCGATCGCAACCGCATCCAGGGCATCGGCCGCACCGAGGAGGTCATGGCACTCGAGCCCCTCGACGCCAAGCTGCGCGCCTTCGGCTTTCATGTCGTGGTCACCGACGGGCACGATTTCTCGTCCTTGCTCGACGCACGTGACGAGTGCACGCGGGTCCTGGCCGACCAGCGCCAGCCGGTCGCCATCATCGCCAACACCATCAAGGGTCGCGGCCTCGTCGGCATGCAGGACACGGTGGATTCGCACTACCTGCCCATGGACGATGCTCAGTACGCCCAGGCCATGGACGGGCTGACCCAGGCGCATGCGGCCGCCCTCAAGAGGTACCACGATGCGGGCTGAATTCGCCCAGGCCATGCTGGCGCTCTTCGGCCAGCGGCGCGACCTCGTGTTCATCACGGGCGACGTCGGCTACATGGCGCTGGAGAATATCGCCCAGGCCTTTGGCGAGCGCTTCATCAACGCGGGCATCGCGGAACAGAACGCCGTCTCGCTGGCCGCCGGCCTGGCGCGCGCCGGGCACCTGCCCTGGGTGTACAGCATGGCGACCTTCGTGACCCTGCGCCCCTACGAGCAGATCCGCAACGACCTGTGCCTGCACAAGCTGCCCGTCAAGCTGGTGGGCAATGGCGGCGGCTACGGATTCGGCATCATGGGGCCGACCCATCACGCCCTGGAGGACGTGGGTGTCCTGCGCGTGCTGCCCAACATGCGGCTCTACCTGCCCCTGGCCGCGACGGATGTGGCCCAGGCGGTGGGCTTGATGGCCGAGGATCCGCTGCCCAACTACCTGCGCCTCAACACCCCTGTCGCGTTGCCGGCGGCGCTGTCCGCCTTCGCCCCGTGGCGCCGGATCAAGCCCGGCCGCAAGGTGGTGGTGATCGGGATGGGGCCCGTGCTGGGCAACCTCTTCGAGCTGGACCAGCGGCTGCTCGACGAGCTCGAGATCTGGAGCGTGGGGGTCTTGCCCCTGCACGACATCCCGGCCGACCTGGCGGCGAGCATCGGAGAAAAGTCGCGCGTGCTGACCATCGAGGAGCACTACGGCGCCTGCGGCTTGGGCGAGGCGCTCGCTCACCTGCTCATGGTCCGCGGCCTTGCCCCGCGCTCCTTCGCCAGCCTGCATGCCACCGGGTATCCCTCGGGACGCTACGGCAGCCAGCGCTGGCACCAGGAAGAGAGTGGGCTGGCGGGGGAATCCTTGCGCTCGCGCTTGGAGGCGCTGGTCGGTGGCTGAGCTGCGCCTGTCCGCGGTCATCGCCTGCTACAAGGACGCGCAGGCCATCCCGCTCATGCACCAGCGGCTGACCGAGGTGTTCACCTCGTTGGCGGTGGACTACGAGATCATCTTCGTCAACGACGGCAGCCCGGACGACAGCGACGCCGTGCTGGCGGGGCTGACGGCGTCCGACCCCCACGTGCTGGCCATCGAGCACTCCCGCAACTTTGGCTCGCAGAACGCCTTCATCAGCGGCATGCAGGTGTCGAGCGGAGATGCCGTCATCCTGCTCGACGGCGACTTGCAGGATCCACCCGAGCTCATCCCGGCCTTCTACGAAAAGTGGCGGCAAGGGAACGACGTGGTCTACGGCCGTCGCGGCAAACGCGAAGGCTCGAAGCTGCTGGCCATGGCTTGCAAGGCCTTCTACCGCGTCTTCCGCCGCGTCTCCGAGGTGGCCATGCCGCTCGACGCGGGTGACTTCGCCCTGATGGACCGCAAGGTGGTGAACCACCTGCTGGCGCTGCCCGAGACCGATCAGTTCCTGCGCGGGCTGCGCACCTGGGTCGGCTTCCGCCAGACCGGGGTCGACTACCTGCGACCGCGCCGCGCCTTCGGCCGTTCGACCCACAGTTGGCTGAAGAACGTCTGGTGGGCCAAAAAGGGCCTCTTCTCGTTCAGCTCGTTCCCGCTGGAGCTGCTGGGCTACGCGGCGGCCATCATGACGACGCTCTCGTTCCTGGCCGTGGTCTACGAGGTCGTGGACCGCCTGCGACGGCCCGAGATCGCGCACGGGATCTCCACCATCATCGTGCTCATCCTGTTCTTCGGCAGCCTGAACCTTCTGGCCATCGCGCTGGTCGGCGAGTACGTGCTCAAGATCCTCGAGGAGTCCAAGCGCAGGCCCAAGTTCATCAGGAAGGCGCTCCGCCACCACGGCAAGCTGTTGGGCAGCGCCCCGGAGATCGAGGGCTTCCTGCGGGAGCGCCAGGCGCTGCATGGCCGCGAGCGTGAATAGCGTTCTCATCACGGGGACGACCTCGGGCGTGGGGCGCGCGCTGCTCGACCACCACGTCAGGGCCGGAGCCCGGGTCGTCTCGGTCAACCGCCGCCACGTCCCGGAGCTGGAGGCCCAGTACCCGTCGGTGCACTTCGCGTGCGTGGACGTGCGCTGCGCCGAGGATGTCGACAAGCTGGTGCGCGACCTGGCGGCGTCCGCTTCGTTACCCGACGTCTTCATCCTGAACGCCGGCATCAACCGCGTGGACAACGACGAAGCCTTCGACCTGCCCGCCTACCGCGAGGTCCTGGACACCAACCTGTACGGCGTCCTCAACTTCGTGGCACCGCTCAGCCGCCTGCCGCCCGGCCCGGCCCCCCGCCACGTGATCGCCATCAGCTCCATGGCCAGCAGCGTGGGCAATCCCTACGGTCTCGGCTACCACACCAGCAAGCGGGCGCTGACCGCGTGTTTCGCCACCTGGGCCAGGATGTACGCGGGCACGGATCTGGTGTTTCAGCGCGTGATGCTGGGACCCGTGCGCACCGGCATTTACACCATGGCGGCCAAGTTCCCGGCCTGGATGGTGTGGATCAGGGATCGCTTCTCCGCCTCGCTGCCGGGCACGGTGCGCGCCATCTCACGCCTGGCCCTGACCCGGCGGAAGCGGCTCATCTACCCATGGCAGGCGCTGCCGCTCTACCTCGGCATGTGGCTGGCCCAGCACCTCGTCCCCGGTCTGTTCCAGGGACGAAGAACGCTGGACGGAAAACCGCGCCGGCCTCGTGGCTAAAGCGCGGCTTGTGCGGTGGCAAACTCGGCGAGCGTGGCGCTGCCCGGGCTCACCGTGACCGAGCTGGGGATCTTCACCAGGCGCCACTTCACCGTCCACGGCAGCTTGCCGCCCGCGGCGATGCTTTCGTAGGGCCCCTGGACCTCGTACTCCAGGAATCCGACGCCCGAGTAGACCCCGATCTCGCCATCGCCCGGGGCCTGTGCGTTGGCCGGGGTATCGGTGAACTTCTTCACGAAGAGCACGCCCCCCTGCGCATAGGCCATCCAGCCGCCCGAACCATCGCCATAGACCTTGCTGCCATCAGAGCTGCTGACCGTCTTCTTGGTGTCGTCCACGAAGGTGATGCCCGAGGACTCGGTGATGGCGTTGGTCCACGGACCCTTGGTCAGGGCCGCCTTGCCGGTCGGGAACAGCACGATGCCGCCGCGAGGAACACGCGTGACCTCCCAGGGCGAGGCCTTGATCGCCTTCTTGGAGGCGACGGTGTAGTCGATGGTGATCCAGCCGGTCGCGCCGTCCACCGAGAAGGTCTTGCTCATGGTGATGCCCATGGAGGGGTCTTCGGCGCCGGTGAAAGAGGCGCGCGCGCCCGAGACGCTGGCGGTGAAGGGCCCGCTGTCCATGGGCGTGGGCGGGGGCCAGGTCTCCGGGGTCCATGAATCGCGCGGGCTGATCCAGAAGGTCGAGCCCCATGTCGTCAGATCCGTCGCGGGCGGCTGCACGCACACGACACCGTCCAGGGTCAGCTTCGACACACGCGCGCCGATCTCGGCGTCAATCTCGAGGACGGCGTCGCCAAAGGTGAAGCGGTACTTGGTGCCCGAGACGGTGGGCACCACCTCGGCGCTCGTCGTCCCGCCTGTCGCGCTGGTTCCCCCCGTGGCGTTGCCGCCGGTGCCGCCGTTGCCGCCCTTGGAGGTCGTGTTGGTCGCGGCGCCCCCGGTTGCACCGCCCGATGCGCCCCCTTCCGTGCTGCCAGCGCTGGCCGTGGCCGTACCACCCGACGCGCTGGCGCCGCCCGAGCCCCCACCGGTACCGACGGAACTCCCCCCCCGACCTCCAGACCCGCCACCGCCACCTGCGCTGCCGCCCTTGCCGCCCGCTTTGCCGCCGGTCTCGGTGGCCGAACTGCGCCCCGCGCTCGCGGAGCTTCCGGCCGACCCCGAACTGCCGGCGCTGCTGGCAATGGACGATCCGCCCACGGCTGAGCTCCCGCCGGAGCCGCCGCCCGCGCTGGAGTGTCCCGCCGCAGCCGACCCTCCGGTGTCCTGGCCTCCGCTCGAACCACCCGAGCTGCCCGATGAACAAGCACTCAAGAATCCGAATGCTAACACCACGAACAAACTAGATTTACGATCCATTGCCATCTCCATCGCACAAGATTGGGCGATCGGAGGTTCATACCACGACTCTGCCCTGATTCAGAACGCCGTCTCTTCCCCATCCAAGGGGCGATCGATGTGCCGTTCGGCGCCCTGCTTCAGGCCGAAGTGCTCACGGGCCTGTTTCATGTCCACGATGGTCTTCACCGAGAGGGGCAGATCGATGCCGCGCCCTTCGACTTTCCAATCGTTGTCGGCCAGGTCGAAGAGAAGATTGGCCGTCTGCAGCCCCAGGGCTTCGTGATCGGGCACGACCGCCAGGGTCCCGAACGACTCGAGGGGATCCACCAGATTGGGGATGCCCACCAGCAGAGGCAGGCTGACGTCTCGCAGCGCGAGCCGCCATGTGTCCGTCAGAAAGCGGCCATCGCGGATCAACCCGTTGTCGTTGAGCATCCACAGGGCGTCCACCCGGGCCTGATCGGTCAGGGCGCGCAGGGCGTCCAGCAGGCCGTCCGCGCTGACATCCGCCGGGACAGGCACGGGCACGAGCTCGAAGTGCTCACGCGCCGCCAAGATTTTCTGTCGCTCGATGAAGCGCCCGAAGGCGGGCCGGAACACGACCCCGATGCGGGTCACCGGCGCCTTGACCACCGAACGTAGGTGAACGAACGCGGTCACCCCGGGCACCTCGTAGGCAATGCCGGTGACGTTCTTCACCCGGCTGGACGATTCCTCCAGGAAAGAAGTCATCAACACCACCGCTGGCGGTGTCTCCCGTGGCCCGATCTGCTCCTGATACTGTCTGAACAGAGCGACCGTCGCGTTGTTCATCAAGACCAGGCAGACCGGAGAGGTTCGCTCGATGACCGCGGCCAGCTCAGCCACCCGCGTGGAGGGCGTCACCACCAACGTGACGACGTTGAAGTCGCGTTTGATCTCCGTGACCAGGCCCTTGCGGGCGTCCAGGAAATCGCGCGACGAAGGAAGCGCGATGAGAACGGTCTTGGCCTCTGGTCGATGAACGGGATCCTCAATGGTGGGCAGAGGCCCCTGCCCTTTCTGGCCTTGCAGGCCCGATCCCGCGCAAGCGGCCAGCATGACGCCGGCGAGCACACCGATGGTCCATCGTCCCCTATCGTGTCTCACGCTTGTCATCGCACACTCCAAGCATCGATGCCGAGCAGCCTCTTGGTGGCGGCGTCCATTCCCAGGAAGGCCTTGGTGATGGCCTCCTTGCTGCCGTCATTGAAGATGGCCAGGGCGGGCAAGCCCACCGAACCTCCCGGCACTTCCTTGCTCTTGATGGCCAACTGGGTGCGCTCGCTCAGACGGGCCAGGGCCGAGCTGGGAATCACGATCCCATCCGCCGCGGCGAACTCCAACAGAGAGAGGAGATCCTCGCTCTTGGCGACGCGCTTGACCTTCACGTCGTTGGTCTTGAGCAGATTCGCCACGAAAGACTGGGTTCCATCCCGGCCCAAGACATCGACCACGCCGATGACCTTGCCCGACAAGGATTCCAGCAGGTGCCCCACCGAGACCAGGAGGTAGGTCTCGGCGTCCTTACTGCCTTTGGTCCCCTGCAAAGAAGGCTTCCTGCCTCGCTGCTGGAGAACCGGTTCGATGGCCACCAGCGCATCGGGCTTCTGGGCACCAGCATCCTCGAGATCGCGATAGCGGCTGAACACCGTGATGCTCAGCCCCGCGAGTTGCTGCTGCAGAGCCTTTTCCAAGGCACTGGGTTTGACATCGACATGAACGAAGACATGGACGGCTGGCCTGGGCGGCTGTCCCTGGACGCGAGGCGAGGCCAGCGTCACCAGGGCGAGCAGACAGGCGCACCACGGCACGGTCGACGACGAACCAGGTCGCTCCCCCCTGCGCCCACCCAGAGGGGTACGCGCTGCCAAGAATCCCCGCCCGTGGGCCGGCGGCGCCTTCCCGAACATGCCTGCTATCTCGACATGACCGGCAAATCCCTTTAAGCGCGGCATGCTCCTCGCCCGCCGGGGATTTTCCAGCAACCAGGCGGAGTTCGCACGTGCACGCTCTCTGCCCAACGCACCGCGGGTGGGTCAAGTTGCGCGGGACAACTGCCGCTTTAATCCCTGGGACCTACCTGCATGAAGACCAGTCTGCGCGCCAAGCTCGTGCGAACCATGATCGCCACGCTGGTGGTGGTCACGCCAGCGACGCTCTTGGTGGTGGCTGCGATGAACTTCCTGTCCGCGCGCAAGGCACTCCAATCCATCGAAGCCCGCATAATGGAGTCCATTGTGCGCAAGGGCACGGCCCTGGTCACCTTCCAGGCCATTGGCCTGCGCGACCTCGTGTCGGACAACGCCTTCGGCGACGTGGCCCGCCTCATCACCCGCACGGTGGAGCAGGATGAGCAACTGATCTACGGCCTGTTCCTCGACGAAACCGAGAAGGCATGGGGGTACGCCACACAACAGCGAGGGAGCAAGACGGCGGAGGCTTGGAAGCAACTCGACCTCGACCCCAAGAAGCTCCATGGCCTTCCCTCGAACGAGGTCCGCATGGACCGTCGCCGTGCGCTGGGCCAGAACCTGTTCGAGTTCTCCATGTCGGTGGTGGACGACAAAGGGACGATCCTGGGAGGACTCTACTACGGGCTGTCGGATGGGCCCCTGCAGGAGGCCCTGGCCGACGCCCGTTCGGACTCGCGCCACGCCCTGCTGGTCACCGTGGGCCTGCTGCTCTTCCTCGGCTGTGTCACGGTGGCCATCGGTACCATGCGCATCCGAGCGGCCGCCGCGCGCATCACCCGGCCGGTCACCGACCTCACCGAGGCCACCTTCAAGCTCGCCTCCGGCGATCGCGGCATCCGCGTCCACATCACCAGCGGCGATGAGCTGGAGATCCTGGGCAATGGCTTCAACCACATGGCCTCCGAGCTGCAGGATTCCTACCAACGACTGGAGGCCATGAACCGCACCTTGGAGATCAAGGTGCAAGAGCGCACGCGCGCCTTGGAAGAGCGCAACCGTGACATGCGGCTGGTCTTGGACAACGTCAACCAGGGCTTCCTCACGGTGTCCCTCACCGGCAAGCTGACGCAGGAGCGCTCGGCCATCGTCGACCAATGGTTCGGTTCCTACCAGGGAGACATCCTCTTCCACGACTACATCGCCAAGTCCGACTCCCTCTACGCTCTCAGTTTCCAGGTCGGCTTCGAAGCCGTGGTCGAGGGGATTCTGCCGCGCGAGCTGTGCCTCCGACAGATGCCATCCCGGTTGCGCCGCGACGGGCGCGAGTATCGATGCGCGTATTATCCCATCCAGAAGGACGACAAGTTCGACGGCCTCCTGATCGTCATCAACGACGTGACCGCCGAGCTTCTGCACGCCCGACAAGAGGCCGAGCGCAAGGAAATCCTCGCGATGTTCGAGGCCATCACGCGAGATCGCGCCGGCTTCCTGAACGCCATGGACGAGGCCGAGGGCATCTTCAAAAAGCTGCTGCGCAGCGACGACGTGGCCTTGCAGAGCCGCGGTCTGCACACGCTCAAGGGCAACGCCGGGTTGGTGGGCTTCGGCATCATCGCCAAGCTCTGCCACGAGGCCGAGAGCGAGCTGGCCGATCGCTCCACCGCCCTCCCTCAAGAAGCGTTGGCCCCTCTCGAAGAACGATGGAAGGTCCTCAACGAGGCGTTACGCGACTTCCTGGGCGACAAAGGGCGCGACGTGCTCGAGCTGGCCACCAAGGAGGTCGAAGCCCTGGAGCAAGAGGTCCGCAACGGCGCGCCCGCGTCCCGCATGTTGGACCGACTGGCGTCGTGGTGGCTGGAGGCCGCCGAGCTTCCCTTGCGGCGGCTGGCCCGCTACGCCGTGGTGCTCACGGCCCGGCTGGGTAAGGGCGACCTGGAGGTCGAGATTGAGGCCAATGGCGTGCGCCTGGCCCCCAAGGCCTGGGCGGGATTCTGGGCCGACCTGGTTCACGTGGTCCGCAACGCCGTGGACCACGGGCTAGAGACAACCAGCGAGCGGGAAAAGTCGGGCAAGGGTCCGCGGCCTAAAATGCGGTTCTCCAGCGCCGTGTTCAATCGCCGCCTGGTGATCGAGATCGAGGACTACGGTCGTGGCGTCAACTGGGACGCCGTCAGACAAGCCGCCGCCAAGAGGGGCCTGCCCAACGCCACGGAGGAGGATCTGGTACAAGCCATGTTCCAGTCGGGGGTGAGCACATCAGCCTCGGTGACGACCCTGTCCGGTCGAGGCGAGGGTCTGGCGGCCGTGTGGCAACAGGTCGACGATCTGGGCGGCCACATCACGGTGACCAGTAAACCCGGTCAAGGCACGTGCTTCCGTTTCGTCTTCCACCTGCCCGAGGTGGGCCCACGCTTCGGCGTCGACACCTCCAAGCACGCCGCCGCCGCGTAGATCCTGTCGCCCAAGAAAAAGGGCCTCGGGACAGCACCTTGCGTGCTGCCACGAGGCCCCTGACGCGGACATCGTCCGCTAGCCGGCGGAACGGCGTCTATTCAAGCTGTGCCCGCACAGGGAAGGACGAGTTGGTCCTCGTTCCATTCCCCAGTTGGCCAGCCCAGTTCTCACCCCAACAATAGACATCGAGGCTGGTGGAGATCCCGCAAGTGCTGGACGCATTGTCGCTCGAGAGGCTGGTGAGCGTAATCCCGTCGAGGGCCACCGGAGTGGGGGTCGACGAACTTGCCGTGCTACGATTGCCCAGCTGGTAAGACGAGTTCAAGCCCCAACAAACGGCCTGGTCACCGACAGTCAACGCGCAGGAATGCCAATTGCCTGAGACGACCTGCTTGGCTGAAAGCCCCACAACCTCCGTCGGGGTCAGTCGATCGGTTGTTGTGCCATCGCCGAGCTGGCCCTGTCCATTGTCCCCCCAACAGTACACGGCACCGCTTGACATGAGCGCGCATGCGAAACCGGCTCCCGCAGAAATGCTCAGGGGAGCAGCCGGCAAAGACGCGAAAACAGGGGTCAAACGATCCGTCGTGGTTCCATCGCCCAACTGGCCGTAAGCATTGAAACCCCAGGAAAACATATGCCCGGCTCCAGTCAATACGTAAGTCGAGAAGCCACCGGCCGCCAAGAAGGCCGAACCACCCATGGAGGTGACAGTCACCGGGCTGGGGCTGTCAGTGAGTGTGCCATCACCCAACTGTCCGTAATTGTTGCGGCCCCAGCACTTCAGACTGTACGGACCGGCAGCACAAACATGGTAATACCCTGCAGCGATCATCGTCGCGCCCGAGATGCCCGTGACCTGTGTTGGCGTGGTTACCCAAATCCCAATGGGTGCATCGGGCCCTAGCTCGCCATATAGACTGTCTCCCCAACACCATACCGTACCGTCAACGCGTAGGACACAGACGCCATTTTCGGTTGATACGGCGGTGACGACAGCATTGCCCGCCCCATACGCGGGGTTGAACATAGAGAATCCCGAGGGATGGAAGGTCACCCCGACCGGATTGTTGTTACCAGACAGCAGGAGATCCGTGTCTGTTACGATATATGAGGTTGTACTTCCGGCAGTGACCGACTTCACGTTGTTGACGAAGTTCGCTTTCACCCCCAGTGAGCTGTTCTTGCGAAACGTCAGGGTGACAGACTGGGCAACGCCGGCGCGCACCGTGACCGTGACCGGATCCGCGACCCAGTTGCCGGCGCCGTTGACGCTGGAGCAGGCCACGTTGAACGCATCCGCGACAAGGTTATAGGTCTCGGGCAGCAACACGCCCATCTGCAGATTCGCCGAAGACGAACCGGGGGCCACGATGAAACTCCTCACCGTGGGGGCAGCACCCGAGCTGGGATTGGCCGTCACCCTGATACAAAGTGTCGATGCGGGCACCGACGTGAGGGCGATGGTCAGGGATTCCTCCGAGCCACTGCCTTGGTCCTGAGCAACCTGTTCCTGCGACTCGCAGGCGACCAAACCACCGAGCGCCAGGGCGACGATGGAGGCACACATGCGACTTCCGTACGACTGTCTGTTCTTCATGATCTCTGCTCCCTTCCGGGCCGCATCTATAGTGAAGTTTGCCGCAAGACACAAGAGAATTATCGCACCACAGCGCAAACGCCCGCCCAAGTCGCTATGCTCGCGCCGGGAAAAGAAAAAGGGCCTCGGGACAGCACCTGGCGTGCTGCCACGAGGCCCCTTTACCGGTTTCGTCCGGCTAGCCGGCGTAACGCGGACTACTGGACCTGCACCCGGGAAGGCGAGTCCCCGTTGACGAGAAGAGTGCGGGTGCCCCAGCAGTAGACATCGCGACTGGTGCTGATCCCGCAGGTAGAACGGACGGCATTCTGGCTCGAGAGCTCGGTCAGCACGACTCCATCCAGAGCCACGGGCGTGGGCACCTGCGAGCCATCCCAGGTGCGATTGCCCAACTCGCCAACGCCGTTGCTGCCCCAACAAACGGTCTCACCGTTGGTGGACAAGGCGCACGAGAAGGAGTCGCCCGCAACAACCTGTTTGGCCGCAAGTCCCGGGACCAGCGTCGGGACCAGCCTGTTTGTCCAGGTGCCGTCGCCAAGCTGGCCATAGCGGTTGTCACCCCAGCAATGCACTTCGCCATTACCCGCGAGCCCGCAAGCATGCCAGTAGCCCCCAGAGATGGTTCGGTAGGGACCGTTTTGCGCCATCCGTACCGGAACCCTCTGTTCGGTCGAGGTGCCGTCGCCTAGCTGGCCATAGACATTGTCACCCCAGGCATAAACGACACCAGACGCATCGATCATGTAGGACGCATTCGCCCCGGCGGCCAAGAACTTCGCCCTCACGTTGGTAGCCCGTACCGGCGTCGAACTATCCACGGTCGTGCCATCGCCCAACTGCCCATTCGCATTGAGGCCCCAGCAGAACACGCCGTAGTAGACGGGGTTGACCGTGGCGCCGGCAACGCACACATGGCGCCAGCCCGCTGCGATCGCGGTCACCTGCTGGACGTTGGCAATCTGCGTCGGCACTGGCAGAGAAGTGATCGTACCTCCGCCCGGGCCTCCGAGTTCGCCGTTGTAATCCGTGCCCCAACACCAGACCGTGCCGTCGACCCGAAGCGCACACGCGCCCCACACGGTTGCCGCGATGGAGACCACTGCGTTGCCAGGCGCCAGACTAGGATCGAAGGCAGCGAAGTTCTGCCGCAGGAGTACCGCCGAGTTGACGTTGGCACCCGCCTGCAAGATGCCGGAGTCCGTCACAGCGTAAGTATCGAAGTATCCCTCGGTGATCGACTTCACGTTGTTGACGAAGTTCGCGTTCACCACGACCGGGGCATTCTTGCGAAAGGTCAGCATGACATTCGTGGGAACACCGGCGCTCACCGTGACGGCGACCGGATCGGCGACCCAGTTGCCGGCGCCAGTGACGCTGGTGCAGGCCACGTTGAACGCCTCCGCGGCGAAGTTGTAGCTGCCTGGCGCGAGCACGCCCATCGACAAGCTCGCCGAGGTGGCCCCGGGGGCTACGATGAAGCTCTTCATCGTGGCCGATCCCGAAGCGGGCGTGGCCGTCACCCGAATACACAGCGTCGAGGCCGGGACGGTTGACAGGGCAATCGTCACCGAGTCCTCCGCCGTGCCAGCTTGGTCCAAACGGGCCTGCTCGGCTGACTCACAAGCCATCAGGCCACTCGTCCCGAACAACAGCGCCACCATGGCGGCGCGCGCACGAATACCGTTACGCTCTCTCTTCATGTCTGTCCTCCCTTTCGGAGCGCATCTTTATTCGACAAGGAACTTCGACGCAAGACGTTTATCGCGGCCCGGCAGGATCGGCGCGGACGCCGTTGAGCACCATGGTCGCGCCCTGGGCATCGCCGATTTCGAAGAAGTCGAGCGCCAGGAAATTGGGCGCGCGTCCAAACTGATTCTTGCACTGCTGCAGACGGGCCAGGGCCACCGGGAACGCGTTCGCCTCGGCCGCACGGGCGAGGCTAGGCTGGCCTTCCTCGCCACCGTCGGGCGTTTCCGTCAGGTCGTGGTGAACCAGATAGAGCGGACGATCGGCGGCTCCCTCCGCGGGGTTGCACGTCATGGCCTGCAGGCTGGTCCAGTGAGCAGCCGTTTCCCAGACCAAGGCCGGGCGAGGCAGCAGCCAGGCCGGGCCCCCTTCCGTCGACGACGACAGCACCACCAGGCGACGACCACTCGCGATCATGGCCCCGAGCATCGGCCAAGGAGCCTGCAGCGACTGGGTGTGCGCCATGGTATCCAGCTTGGTGGTCACGAACTCGGCAGCGAGTTGGCTGGCCGGCAAGGCGGTGTCGATGAGCAGGGTCACGACGTCGCGCGGGTTCCCGTCGAGGAACTCCTTTATCGTGGTCAGGACAGTGGCCAGCGGCGTGATGCCCCGTTCACAGTCAGCCTTGCAGACGGACACGCCGGCGGGAGCGTCCATGACGGTCAGCATAAAAACCCGTATGCTGTTCTCGAGCTGAAAGCGCACGCTCTTGTCCTGGGAAGGGGTCTGCCAGTAGGCCGAGTTCGCAGCCGAGTCATGGGTGGCGGCCTGGCAGAGCTCGTCGTAGCGCTTTTCGCAATAGGCAGGCGATCCGTTACAGGGCGGCGCCATCACAGCCGCGTCGATCACCGGTCTGTCCGGCCCCCCCACCGAGGGTGTGAAGACGTCCGGCGCGCTGATGCTGGCGTCGTTCTGGGGCAAGGTCGCGGGAGCTTGGGCGTCGCGGGCAGAGCTGCTGTCCGTGCAGGCGGCGAACAGCAAGACGGCGAGAGCCGAGGGAACGAGAGAACGGCTGGGGCGTCGGGTCATGATGGCGGAGGACTGTACACCAACTGCGCCCCCGCCTGCCGAACTGCTCAACGGCTCAGGCGGCCGGACCAGGGGTCTTGCTGGGCGGCGCGGCGGGCACGAAGGCCCGTGGCAGCGACAACGAGTATTCGATGGCCGGCTGGATCTTGTCCGGGCTGAGGCCCCGCCAAAAGACGTACCATTCCGGAAAGCGCGTGAAGCCGTCGCAGTTGTTGGTGTACCAAGACACGATGGGGTTGGTGGGGACCGCCCGCCAGAAGAAGACCGGAAAGTCGCGCACCATCCTCGCCCAGATCTCGCGTCCGATGCCCTCGCCCTGGGCCTGCCGCTCCACCGCGAACTTGCTCAGGTAGGGCGCGATGGGGGTGCTTCCCAACACCGCGGCCCCCAGGTAGTTCTCTTCCAGGTAGATGAACTCCGCCTGGCTGGCGACCAGGCCGCCGTCCTCCATGGCCCCGGGCACCAGCGGCCGGCCAAACGCCGATTCCAGCAGATTGGTCAGGCGCGGCCGATCCACCGTCGCCAGGCCGTCGAAGCGATCGATGCGCGAGCCTTTGCGAATCAGGGTGCCGGCGCCGCTGACCGTGAACAGCTCGCGCAGCAGGTGCAGCGGGTTGACCACCGCCACGTTCATCCGTTGCGGCAGTTGATCGAGCAGGGTCTTCACGTGGCGAAGCAGCGAGGAATGCCTGCGCGGCAGATCGGGCGAGTCGATGAGGTGCTGGTAGTCGTCGGGCAGGTTGACCAGCGAGATGCGGGGCGCGCCCTCGCGCTCGATGCCCGCGCCGGTGGACAGGAAGATGACCTTCTGGGTCTGCAGCCCGCGCGCCAGGGTGCGCAGCAGGCGGAATCGGTCTTCGATGTCCAGCTCCTTGGCCGCGTCCAGCGACACGATGGGGATGGTGTTCTCCTGCAGGGTCTGGCGCACCGTGGTCTGGATCTCCTGCGGCAGATCCGTGCCCGAACCGATGACCTTGGCCGCGACCTCGTCCTCCAACAGCCATTCCAAAATGCGCTGCGACTGGTTGTCGGCGTCGCGCGCGTCCAACAGCCCGACCAGCACCACGGGATAAAGGCCCAGCCCGGCCAGGATGCGCATGTCGAAGTGCAAGGGATCGAGCGCGGCCCTCACGATCTGCGCGTCGGCCACAATGATGGCGAAGCTCTCCTTGCGCTGCGAGCGAAAGTGCTTGAGGTAGAGGTCGACATCGGCCTTGCGACCGACGCTTTCAAGGAAGCGGTGAATGATTTCGGGATCCATCAGCCCGTCACCTTATGGAAGATTTCCACGGCTTGCACCAGATCATCCACATCGACGAACTCGTCGGCCTTGTGCGCCTGCTCGATTCGGCCCGGGCCCAGCACCACGGTGTCGATGCCTTTCTCCACGAACTGCCCGGCCTCGGTCCCGAAGGGCAGGTCCACCGGCGCGCGCACCAGATCGCCAAGCAAGGGCTGAAAAGCGCCGAGCGACCGGGTGGCGAAGGCCGGGTTGGTGGCGATGACGTTCCACTCGCTGTCCAAGGGGGCGGCCGCCTCGCGCACGCAGACCTGCGCCTCCTGGGCCAGGGCTGCCATGTCGGTGCCCGGGGCCGGACGCATGGAGAAAGTCAGGGTGGCCAAGGACGGAATGATGTTGAAGGCCACGCCGCCGTCCAGGGCCGCCAGGTTCATGCAGAGGCCCTCCAGCCCCGCTGGACCCAGGTTACGGTGGCGCGCGCCCATCTGATCCAAAGCCACCGCCGCCCGTGCCAGGGCCGTCAGCGGATTGGGGACGCGCTCCGCCAGCGAGGAGTGCCCCCCGGGCGAGCGTGCGCTGACGGTGGCGGCATAGACGCCGCGATGGCGGGTGCCCACCCGGCAGCCGGTGGGCTCGCACACGATGGCGCGCGAGAGGCCGGCCGTGCGTTGGCTCGACAAGAACTGCCGGATGCTGACGCCGCCCAACTCCTCGTCGCCGGAGAACAACACCGCCAAGTTACTGGGCGGCTGACCGGCGCGCTTGCGGGCGGCCAATGCCTCCAGAATCGCGGCGATGGCCCCCTTGGTGTCGGCGCTGCCCAGACCGTACAAACGCCCGTCGCGGCGCACCAGCTTGAACGGATCGGAGGTGAAGCCCG
This sequence comes from uncultured Myxococcales bacterium, assembly GCA_964535465.1. Lineage (GTDB taxonomy): Bacteria > Myxococcota_A > Polyangia > Fen-1088 > Fen-1088 > Fen-1137. Next base: position 23,827 of record CAZHUY010000024.1, on the reverse strand, counting down.
GGCTGGTCGGCACCGTGTCGAGGTGGGCGTTCAGGATGAGCGAAGGCGACTCGCCAAAGCGCGCGAAGGTGGAAAAGTGCTCCCCCGTCGAGAAGACCTCGACCTCGGCGCCCAGCTCGGCCAAATCGCGGGCCAGCTTCTCGGCCAGCGGCCTCTCGTCCCCGCCCGGGTTGCGGGTATCGAAGGCCACCAGTTCGGCCAGTCTCTGTTCAACGCGGGTTTCGTCGGACATGCGCCCCAAGCATCTACCACGCCCGCCAGGCGCCAGGCGCGCCGTTTACGCCGCGGGGGCCGAGGAGCCCTCGTTCGCCGAGGAGATCCAGTTGGTCAGCACGCGCACCGCATTGGTGTGCCCGGAGAAGGCGAAGTCGTGGCACAGCTCCGAATCGGACCAGGCCTTGGCGTGGTGCTCGCAGAGGCGGATGACCTCTTCGCCTTGCGACGCCACCGTCACGCTGGGTCCCTCGTGGGGGCCCGCAACCCGGCAGCCTTGATTGTCGTTGGCGGGTTTACGACCGCCCAGGATATGCCTGATGGCTTTCTTCCACGCTCTGTTGTTTTCCATGCGCTCACCATGCACTCGCCACGTGAATCGCCAGGGGCGACGACGTGACGTTTGCGTGACAAGTGCCCGTCGTTCAGGGAAACGACAACACGCCTTGCGTCTGGTCGAACTCGCGCGGGATGGCGTCATCCTCGAAACCCAGGCTTCCGTAGATCAATCGGACGAGCCGCAGGGCACAGCGATCCGGTTGCTCCATGAGCCTGGCCACCGACACAGACCGGTGTGCAACAGAATCGCGCACGATGGCCCGATCGGCTATGTCAGCGCGAATGCGTTGACGGTTTTGCCATCAGTCGTCCTGTTTGCTACTCACAACTTGAAAGAGCCAGCACGATTACCTTGCAGTTTGGTGATGTGGTCATCATATTTTCACCTATGTTCTGGGCTCGCAGCGTAACGGAGCGGCTTCGTAGACTCACCGCAGCTTTCCCGGTGGTGGTGCTCAGCGGTGCCCGGCAGGTCGGCAAGACCACCCTGCTTCGCCATGCCTTTCCCAACCACGACTATGTGGTTTTCGATCCTGCCATTGATGTTCAAGGCGCACGCTCGGACCCGGATCTGTTCCTTCGCAACCACCCGCCGCCCCTGATCCTGGACGAAATCCAGTACGCGCCCGAGCTGGTGTCGGCGCTCAAACGTCACGTGGATGAGTCAGGCGCGCGCCCCGGGATGTACCTGCTCACGGGCTCGCAGCAATGGCAGGTCATGCGCACACTGGCCGAAAGCCTGGCGGGCCGGGCCACCTTCCTCGATCTCCACGGGTTCTCGCTGCAAGAGCTTGCCGGACAGGGCGACGCGCCCGGATGGCTCGGACGCTGGCTGGCCAACGCCGATGAGTTGGTCGGCGCCGCGCCGAAAACCCAAGCACCGTTCGACGGAACCCTGTGGGAATGGCTGTGGCGGGGCGCCATGCCAGGCGCGATCCCGCTGCCGCAAGATTTGATCCCCGATTTCTGGACCGGCTATCACCGCACGTACATCGAGCGTGATGCGCGTCTGGCTGGCGAGGTCGACGATTGGCAGCGCTTCGGCATGTTCCTGCGCCTGGCCTCCGCCTTGACCGCGCAAGAGGTGAACGCCAGCCAACTGGGCCGAGACATCGGCATCACCCCGCAGACCGCCCGGCGCTGGCTGGCCATTCTGGTTGGCACCTTTCAGTGGTTCGAGCACCCTGCCCTCGATCGCAATCCCGTCAAGCGCGTGTCGTCCAAGGCCAAGGGTTACCTGGCGGACACCGGGCTGGCCTGCTTTCACGCCCACCTCTCCACGCCCAAGGCCCTGGGCGGCCATCCCCTGGCCGGGGCGCTGTTCGAGACCGCCATGGTGAACGAGGTACGCAAACAGGCAGCGGCCCTGACCGGCGCCACCAGCTTTCACCACTGGCGCGCCGCCGGGGGCGCCGAGGTGGATCTCATCCTGGAGCGCGACGGACAGCTCTTCCCCTTCGAGATCAAACTGACCGCCAACCCGACGCGTAGGGATACCTCGGGATTGCTGGCGTTCCGCAAAGCCCACGAATCCCAGCGCGTGGCCAAGGGCGCCGTCCTGTGCGCGGTGGACAAGCCGTTCTGGCTCACGCCGGACACGGCCGCGTTGCCGTGGAATCTGCTGTAGCAGTCCCCCATGCGAGGCAACGACTTGCGCGCCTCTGGATCCAAGCCCTTCATGAACGGCAGCATCTGCTTGACCGTCCCCACCGCAGCTTGAATCGCGGCCACATCCTCACCACTCAAGGTTCCCGACACACGGTTCTCGTTCATCACAATCTCCTTTTCCGGCCCCACCAACTTCAGGCCGCCGGCCCCGTGCTCGTCCAGTGGCGGCGCTACGCGGCAGCTTGTTCGTTTCTCGGGTCCTGATAGTCTGCCGGACCGCGGCACCTCCCCTCCTCGGCCGTCTGTCTCGCCATGAAACCTCGGACCACCATCTTCTTGAGCGGCGTCTCCCACGAATTCGGCTCGTTCCGTGATGCCGTCGAGGTCGAGGTCCAGACGAAGGGCTGCTTCCCGGACAACCAGCCGGCCTTCGCACCCGACCATCGCACCGTAGAGGAGATGCTCCGCCGCAGGCTGCACGACTGCGATGCCGTGATTCACCTGGTGGGCTTCCGCTTTGGGGCCGAGCCCAAGGATCGCCCCGCTTCCGCTCCTCGCCGCTCGTACACACAGATGGAATTCCACATCGCCCGCGAGCTGGGAAAGCCCATCTATGTCTTCCTCTCGCACGAGGCGAGCCTGCGGGATCCGCCGAAACTCGACGAGGCGCCAGAGGCCGCGGAGTTGGTGGCGCTTCAGCTCGCGCATCGCAAGGCCGTTCAGAGTACGAACCACCTCTACTATTTCTTCAAGGACAAGGCCGAGCTGTGCCGGCTGGTCGCCGAGATCCCGCCCGTGCAGGCGGCCGGTCGCATTGTCGACATCTCCCGCATCCTCCGTTACGCGCCGTCGGAGCTGGTGGGGCGCGAGGCCGAAACGCAGGTGCTCGACCAGGCCTGGCTCAAGGTTCGTCGCGCCGAGGATCCGCGGCCCCGCGTCCTCACCTTTGTCGCGCTGGGGGGCGAGGGCAAAACCTCGCTGGTCGCCAAGTGGGTCGCGGGGTTGGCGGCTCAGGATTGGCCGGGGTGCGATGCCGCATTCGCGTGGTCCTTCTATAGTCAGGGCACACGCGAGCAGTTGGCGGCCTCGTCCGACTTGTTTCTCAAGGAGGCGCTCACCTTCTTCGGTGACCCGGAGATGGCCGGCAGCGCGCAGGGGGCGTTCGACAAGGGCCGGCGGCTCGCGCAACTTGTGGGTGAGAGGCGGACGCTGCTCATCCTCGACGGCCTGGAACCGCTGCAATACGCGCCCACCTCACCCATGCCGGGTGAGCTGAAGGACCAGGGCATCGCGGTTTGCTCAAAGACCTGGCCGCCAACAGCCACGGTCTGTGCCTGGTGACCACGCGGTACTCCATCCCGGACTTACGCGCCTTCCGGCAGACCACGGCTCCAGAGCATGTGCTTGCGCGCCTGAACAAGGCCGCCGGCGTGTCCCTGCTGCGCAAGCTCGGCGTGGTGACCGGCTCGCAGGAGGACTTCGAGCATTTGGTCGAGGAGGTCAACGGCCATGCCCTCACCCTGCAGATCATGGGCGGCTATCTCAAGCGCGCCTTTGCTGGCGACGTCCGCTGTCACGACCGGGTGAAATTCGAAAAGGCGGATGCCAAGGTCCAAGGCGGCCACGCCTTCCGCGCCATGGCCGCCTACGAGAAGTGGCTGGAGGACGAAAGCGACGAGGCCCGGCGCGAGCTGGCGATCCTTCGCCTGATGGGCTTGTTCGACCGGCCCGCCACCGGCGATTGCGTCGCCGCCTTGCGCGCGGCACCGGCCATTGCGGGGCTGACCGAGCCGCTGCCCGAGCTGGCGGAGGAGGATTGGAATAGCAGCCTCGATGCGCTCGAATCGGCGAAGCTGCTCGCGGTGCACCGGGAGAAGGGTTCGGGCACGCTCGATTCCCTGGACGCGCACCCGCTGTTGCGGCAGTACTTCGGCCAGCGCCTGCGCGACACGCAGCCCGAGGCGTGGCGAGCGGCGCACCGCCGTCTCTACGAGCACCTGTGCGCGACCACCAAGGAAGGCGACGAGCCCACCCTCGAAGATCTCCAACCGCTGTATCAAGCCGTGGCCCACGGCTGCCAGGCGGGGGGGCATGAGGAGGCGCGTTCCAACGTCTACCGTGACCGGATCCTGCGTGGACAGGAGTTCTACAGCACGAGAAAGCTCGGCGCATTCGGTTCTGACTTGGGGGCGGTCGCCTGCTTCTTCGAGACCCCGTGGAGCCGCGTCTCGCCCACGCTCACGGAAGCCGACCAAGCCTGGCTGCTAAACGAAGCCGCCACCCGCCTGCGCGGCTTGGGCCGGCTAACCGAGGCACTGGAGCCGATGCGGGCTGGGCTTGAGAAGGGCGTCAGGCAGGAGAACTGGAAAAGCGCGGCCATCCGAGCCAACAACCTCAGCGAGCTGGAGCTGGCGCTCGGGGAGGTGGCCGCGGCGGTGAAGGATGCCGAGCAGTCCGTAACCTACGCCGGCCGCAGCGGTGATGCGTCCATGCGGATGATGATGCGCACGACCATCGCCGATGCCCTAAACCAGGCGGCCCGACGGACCGAGGCAGAAGCGCGCTTCCGCGAGGCCGAGCAGATGCAGGCCGAGGTCCAGCCCCAATTCCGCCTCCTCTATTCGCTTCAGGGCTTCAAGTATTGCGACCTCCTTTTGGCGGAGGCGGAGCGCGAGTCCTGCAAAGGACAGGGCGTAGCGAAGCAGGAAGCGTTGCTTGCTAGGTGCCGCGCCGTCACGGAACGAGCGGCACAGTCGCTCAAGATTGTCGAGCGCAATCACTGGCTCCTCGACACAGCCCTCGACCACCTTTCCCTGAGTCGAGCCACGTTCTACGCGGCGATTCTCGACTCTCGCACCAGCCGAGAACAGTCGGTAGCGCCGCCAGTAAGTCATCTCGGCCTCGCCTCCGCGGCCACGGAGATCGACCACGCCGTGTCCGTCCTCCGCCGCGCCGGTGCACAACACCACCTCCCCCGCGGCCTCCTCACCCGCGCCTGGATGCGCAGCCTCACCGGCCGGGCCACCGGCCCCGACAGCGCGCGCAGCGACCTCGACGAAGCCTGGGAGATCGCCGAGCGCGGACCCATGCCCCTGTTTCTGGCCGACATTCACCTCTACCGCGCACGCCTCTTCTTCCGTGAACGGGAGTATCCCTGGAACACCTATCCCGACGGCACGCCCCGTGGCCCGGAGGATGATCTCGCCGCCGCCGAGAAACTCATCAACAGGTGCGGCTATCACCGCCGCGATGAAGAGCTCGCGGACGCCAAGGAAGCCTTGAAGCATTTCCAAAGCGGGTACACACGATGAACGCCCGCCGGACCAACCGAACGGCGCACCCGAGGAGCAGAAGGAAGGCCCCGAGCCTTGGGTGCGGGTGCGTGGCTCTGGCGACCGAGCAGGAACAGCCGTCCGAGGGTTTCCGGTCGCTGTCGCGCGCGTCTGCCCCGGCGTCCGGCGAACCTTGGGCGGCAGGGCTGCAGCGAACACTGTCGGGGTAATTGATGAACATGTCCAAGACGCCCTCGCCTACCCCCGCCGCCATTTCGGTCATGGAGATGGTCAGCAGATCGCGATGGGCGGCCTGGCTGTAGTCCACGAAACGCGCGCCCACATCCCCGGTGGCATCCGTCTCGATGTCGAGCACCTTGCGCGTTCCGCAAGCGAGGGAGAAGTCTGGGAGACGGACACGCTTGACCGAGGGAAAGTTCCAGGTCCGGAAATGGACCATGCCTTCCTTTAGCCCATAGACGATCGACCACACCGTGAACGGCGTCTCGACGCTTTTTAGGATGGCGAAGGCGGAATCCGGAATCGTGGTGCCCTCGGTGGTCCGTGCCAGCATCGATGCCCGCACGAAACGGGCGAGCGAACTGGGGGAATCGGGCATCTCCTCGGTGCCGCCGAATCCTTCGAACGAGGAAAGAGTGCTGGCCGATTCGGGGTAGGTGTCGTTGGTCAGGGTCTTGGCCGGCATCTTGGTCCCGCGGGTCACCAGCAATTCGCCGTCGAGGTATTCGAACGCGGCACACTCGGCCTGGGCATCGCAGGCCAAGTAGTGCACGCGCCCGTAGACCGGGGACACGCGAACCGAGGGTGCGTCGCGCGCCAGCTCGTCCACCGTGGCGAACAGATCCAGGCTTCGTTGAATCCACTGCAGCTCGTTGGTCACAGGGCGGTCGTCGGCGGCGGGGTACTGCGATGACTCCAGCCACATGATCTCGATGGCGAGTCCCTGCTCATTGAGACCTCCGTTGGGGAACTCGACGCCGTACTGGTTGAAGGTCAGGCTGCCGTACTTCGAGACCCAGGTCGCCGGCTTGTCCATGGGATCGAGCACCAGCGCCTTCTTCTCCAGCCCGCGCGGGTTGACGGTCACCAAGCCCACCTGCTGGTTCCAGTCGTAACTCTTGCCGACCACCGGCTCGCCCGCGTGCCAGGCGAGAAAGGTCGTGCAGGCCCGGGCCGTCCGGGCGGCAGCACAGGTGATGACCATGGTGAGCAAGGCAATCATCAGTCGTGGGGCTGTTCTCATGACCCGCTACCCCACCCTGCCCGCCAGCTTGAGCGCCCGCAGGGCGTTGAGGGTGAGCCATTTGCTCGGCTGGCCCTGGGCTTCGATGTCCACCTGGAATTTGCCGTTGAAGCTGTCTTCCATCTGCCAACGGCCGTCGGGGCGCCGTTTGGCTGCGATCAGCGCCAGGCCCTCGTCCATGCGGGGGTCGCGAAAGCCGAGGCGCAACAGGATGAGCACGATCTCCAGCACGTCGGTCTGGTACATGCGGGGGAAACCGAAGCGATTCCAGCCGGGCTTGGCCATCCTGGCCAGGTTGTGGCTACGCTTGTACACGTGGTGGCGGAGGAGGAATTCCCCGCCGGCCGCGATGGTGCGCCGGACCGCCGGGGATCGCTGGTCCACCGGGATCTCGGCCAGAGCCTTCAGGCCTTTGACTACGCCCATGAAGCAAGAGTGGCGGCCGTAGCACATCTCCCAGCGGCGGTAGGGCCAATCGCTGGGCGGCTCGCTCTCGCCATCGTCGAAACGCAGGTACTTGGTCAGCCACGCGACGCCCCGGGCGACGCGCTCGTCGCCGTGATAGCCCAGTCGCAGCAGGCTCCATACCAGATTGCCGGTCAGGCACGGGATGACCTCACTGGGGATGCCGCCGCCGGCTCGCTTGCCCCGTTTCTGTGAAAATCCCCCGCTCGATGGCTCTTGGCTGTTGGCCAGGATGAACTCGCAGGCCCTCCGCACCCGAGGGTCTGAACCATCGGCGCCCAGCTCAGCCAGAATGATGAGCTGCCAGACCGTGCCCCGGTATTTGGCGGTGTAGAAACCGTCCGGCCCGGCCCAGCACCCCTCGGGCTCTTGCCGAGCCAGGATCTCGGGGACCGCGCCGACGCGCGTGATGGCGGAACGCGCCTCTCGAACGTCCGGGCTGCGCTCCGAGCGTTCCAGCAACTCGGTCAACGTCAGGAGACGCACCGAGGGGTTCTCGGGCTGCAGGAGCCAATCCAGAACGGCGTCATCCTGTGTCGTCGATGCTGTTCGCGTGAGCTTCGCAACCACGACCGGATGTTAACGCGTCCGGGAAGGCCCAGCCACGCCAAGGGATAAAGGCTGAGCAGGAGCGATTTCTCTTCTCCTTCGTGGGCCTGCTCGGCCACGGCGCCCTGAGCGGGCAAATCTCGCATCCTGCGGCCAAACGCTCCCTGGAAGAGATCTCCAGCCTGACCGAGGCAGAGCCGGTGCGCACCTTTGCCCGCACCACCGCGGCCCAGCTCCAGCCTCACCTGCTCTCGTAGCCCTACCCCGCCGCTCGCGCCTTCTCCGGCCGGGTCTTCTCCCGCACCAGCTCGCCGTGGCACACGGTGCGGTTGCGGCCGGCGTGTTTGGCGGCGTAGAGGCACTGGTCGGCGTTGGAGATCAGTTCCTGCTTGGTCTTGCCGTCGTCGGGGTAGACGGCCACGCCCAAGGATAGGGTGGCGCGGAAGGCGCCCTTGGCGCTGTCGTGGGTTTGCGCGCCCACCTCTTGCCGGATGCGTTCGGCCAGTTGGCGGGCACCGGTACGGTCGGTGCCGTCCAGCACCAGCGCGAACTCCTCGCCGCCATAGCGGGCCACGATGTCGATCTTGCGCGCGCTGGCCTTCAGGATGCGCGCCACGCGCTTCAACACCTGGTCGCCCACCGGGTGGCCGTGGGTGTCGTTGACCTTCTTGAAGTGGTCGATGTCGGTCAGGATGAAGGCCACGCGCATCTGGTGGCGCTCGGCCCGGCCCAGCATGGTGGAGAAGCGCTCTTGGAAGGTGCGGTGGTTGACCAGGCCGGTGAGACCGTCGGTGGTGGCCTGCTCTTCCAGGGCCTGCACCATGCGGCCGTTCTGCAGCGAGATGGCCACCTGGTTGGCGATGACCCCCAACATTTCGCGCCGATCAGCCGGGAAAGCCCCTGCCCTTTGCGCGGCCACGGTAAAGGTGCCGATGACCTCGTCCTTGACCAGCAGGGGCAGCACGTACAGCGAATCGAAGCCCTTCAAGCGTTCGCGGCTGTCGAACACGTACGAGCCGCCGCGATCGCGCCAGTCACCGGCCGCGGGCAAGGCCAACTTGTTCTTCACCACCATGGACGCGATGGAGCCCGGATCCACGAAGGCCCGGCTCACCCATTCGCTGGAGCCATGACCGGTCACGCGGCTGATCACGTGGCGGCCTTCGGACTTCTCGAAGACCGCGATGGCCGCGAAGTCGAAGTCGCAGGCGCCCGCCGCGCCCTCGATGGCGGCGTCGTAGATCTCGTCCATGGTCAGGGCGCGGTTGAGCGCGGCCGAGGCCCGGTAGAAGCGCTCGTGCTCGTGCTTGGACTTTTCCACGGCCTGGAACACGCGCTCGGACTGCACGATGCGCATCACCTGCTCGGCGGCGGCCTCGAAGACCTCCACGTCGGCGGGCGAGAACGATCCCCCCTCGCGTCGATCGCCCACCAGCACGCCTCGAATCGCCAGTCCCTCGGCCACGGGCACGCCCACGAAGGCGGCCACGTCAGCCGGGCCCTGGTAGTAGGTCAGCAGCGATGGTCGGGGCGCCTCCATCACGCACGGTCGTCGATCCTTGATGATGGCGGCGAACACCCCGGCGCGCGCCGAGAGCGGTTGCTCGGCCACATGCGGAGAGTCGCTGGACAACTCTTTGAACTTCAGCCGATCGCCGCTGCCGTCCAGCCACAGCAGCGCGCAGGTCTGCAGCTTCATGGATCGCCGCAGCAGATCCACGGTGTGCAGCAGTTGCTCGCGAATGGATTCGATGGAACCTTGCGACAGCTTCTCCTCTTCCTCGGCGCGCGTGCGGCCGCGGTTTTCGCCCGAGAGCGCCGAGGAGATGAGGCGGAAGTCACGCGCCTCTTCGCGCATGGACTCGACCTCGGCGGCGATGCACTTGCGGTTCTCCCGACGCTGGCGCGCCACCTCGGCGTGCAGGAAGGCCACGTTCAGGACGGCGAAGACCGCGATGAAACCCGCGTGCCCGGGGAAGACCGCGGCGGCTCCGGGCGCGGCGCCCGGGCCAAAGGCCATGACCGCCTCGAAACCCAAGGCCGCCAGGGCCAGCGGCCCACCCACCGACAAGGGATGGAAGGTCACAAGGAAGCTCACCAGGGCGTAGACCAAGGGGTAGAGTGGCGAGGTGATGCCGCCCACCACCGACAGGAACACGTAGGTCGCGCTCAGCAGCAGCAGCCCCATCTCCAGATCGGAGGCCATCTCGCGGAAACGGGTGCGCCGGCGCTCCGCGGTGCCGATGCGCCCCGCCAGTTTGACCGCCAGGGCCGCCGCCAGCATGGCTGCGGCCAGACCGTGCCGCCACTCGGCCCCGGGTCGACGCAGGTCGGGGAACCAACCTCGCCACAGCAACACACCCGCCGTGCTCGCCAGACCAAACCCCCAGGCCAACTGCCAAACGCGACGCAGCTCGAACACGATGCGCGCGCGAACCTTGGAGATCCTCATCGCGCCTCGCCAAAGTCGAAGAGAATCTCGCCGGGGCGCACCCACCCCATGTCGGCCCGGGCCACTTGCTCCAGGGCGCGGGGATCGGTGCGCAGCGACTCGACCTCGCGGGCCAGGCGCTCGTTCTCGGCGAGCATCTTGGCATTGCGCAGCTTGGCCGCCTCCAGGTCGCGCTTCAGCTCGCGGTACTTGGCGAAGCCCGAACGCGCGTACAGGTGATACGGGACGTAGCCGAAGGTGGCGGCCATGAGAACAGCCGCCAACCCACGCAGGATCCAGGTTTTTGCGGACCGGGTATCTCGACGCATGACGGCTCCGAGTCACCAGTATGGAGGGGTCGCCACAAGGAGCAATTTTTTGAACCGAAGCCGATGACGCAAGCGTGTATCCTTCATAGCGATGGCGTCCCACGATCCCACAGCTGGCATCTTGGTCATCGGCGAGGAGATCCTGTCGGCCAAGGTGGACGAACAGAACGCCCGCTACCTGGTGTCCGAGCTACGCAAGCTGGGGGTGGCGGTGCGGCGCATCGAGGTCATCCCTGACGACGTGGACGAGATCGCCGCCTCGACCGTGAGCATGTCCAACCGCTTCGACCACGTCTTCACGTCCGGCGGGGTCGGCCCAACCCACGACGACGTCACGGTCCAGGGGGTGGCCAAGGCCTTCGGGCAGAGGCTGGTGCGCAACCCCGAGCTGGAGGCCAAGATTCGCGGCATCATGGGGGACAAGCTGCACGAGCGCGACCTGCGCATGGCCGACATCCCCGAGGGCGCCGTTCTGGTCTATGGGGCCCAGGGCAACCGCCGCTGGCCCGTGGTCAGCGTGAACAACGTGTACCTGTTCCCCGGGGTCCCGGAGATCTTCCGCAGCAAGTTCGAAATGATCCGCGAGAGGTTCCGCGCCGGCCCCATCCACGGGCGCGCCATCTACTGCAGCGAGTGCGAGGGCGCCATCGCCGGGACCCTGGACGCCGCCGTGGCGGCCTGCCCGCAGGTGTTCATCGGTTCCTACCCACGCATGGACCCCTGCGACCACAAGGTCAAGATCACCATCGACGGCCGCGATGCCGCCCAGGTGGACCGTGCTTTCGCGCAGTTGCTGCAGGGCTTGGGCGACGCGGTGGTGCGAACCGACTAGCCCGCCCTGCCCCATGGAAGAGCTGAAGCAGCCGCGTTCCATCTGCTATAAAGCCGCCCGTGGCTGAACTACCTCAGACCGTCAAAGGCATGAACGACATCCTCTCGCCCGAGGTGTCGAAGTGGCAATTCGTCGAGGAGAAGGCGCGCACCATCCTCGAGGCCTTCACCTACCGCGAGCTGCGCACGCCCATCCTCGAGTACACGCCGCTCTTCGTGCGCTCGGTGGGCGAGGACACCGAGGTGGTGGAGAAACAGATGTACACCTTCGGCGACCGCGACGGGCAGTCGGTGTCCATGCGGCCCGAGGGCACGGCCAGCGCGGTGCGCGCCTTCGTCTCGCGCTCGCAGTGGAACCGCGAGCCGGTGACCCGCTGGTACTACATGGGCCCCATGTTCCGCCACGAGCGCGCGCAACGCGGCCGCCTGCGCCAGTTCCACCAAATCGGCGCCGAGGTCTTCGGCCTGTCGTCGCCCACGGTGGACGCCGAGATGATCGCCATGCTGGTGTGCCTGCTCTCCGAGCTGGGCATTAAGCCGGCCGATCTGGAGATCGCCATCAATACCCTGGGCACGCCCGAGGAGCGCAACGCCTACCGCGACACCCTGCGCGGCTATTTCTCGCAGCACATGGACAAGCTGAACGAGGCGGCCCGGCAGCGCCTGCAGACCAACCCCCTGCGCTTGCTCGATTCGAAGGATCCCGATTTGCAGGCCCTGGCGGTGGGCGCGCCCGCGCTGCTCGACGTGATGGGCGCGGCCTCGCGCACGCACTTCGAAACCGTGCGCAACCACCTGGCGGCCTTGGGCGTGCAGAGCGTGATCGACCACAAGCTGGTGCGCGGCCTGGACTACTACACCGGCACCATCTTCGAGGTGAAGGCCAAGGTCGGCGACCTGGGCGCGCAGAACACCCTGGGCGGCGGCGGTCGCTACGATCGCCTGGTGTCGTCGTTCGGCGGCCCCGAGGTGCCGGCCATCGGCTTTGGCATGGGGGTCGAGCGCGTGCTGCTGGCCCTGGCCGAGCCCGCTGAGAACTTCGAGCCCGTGGTGGCCGTGTACATCGCGGCCCTGGGCGAAAAGGCGCAGGCCTGGGCCCTGCCCGTGGCCCAGCGCCTTCGCTTGGGCGGGATCCGCACCGAGATGGAGCACCGGACGGCTAGCCTCAAGTCGCAGCTCAAACGGGCTGACGCCCTGAAGTCGAGATTGGCGCTCATCGTGGGCGACAACGAGCTGCAGAGCGGGAAGCTGGTGCTGCGCGACCTGACCAGCAAGCAGCAGCACGAGGTCAGCGAGGCCGAGCTGGACGCGAAGATCCGGCAGCTCGTGGATTTCTGAAGAGACAGAGGAAGGAACGGGGGCGCTACGTCTCTGGCACCGCCAGGGGCGATGTCGCCGGCTCACTCGCCGGGGTCTGCGCCTTGCGCTTTTCGTAGTTGAAGCGGTTCTTCAGGTTGTTGATGGGCTTTTCGAAGGCGTGCCATGACACGATGGCCACACCGAAGGTCACCAGCAAACCAACGAACGTGTTGGTGAGGTTGTACTTGCCGAAATAGTGCGACGACCACCCGATGCAATTGGGGTGGAACAGGTAAAGGCCGTAGCTGATCTGGCCCAAATAGGCGAAGGGTCGCCAGGCGAAGATGCGCGAGCCCAGCGACGACGGCCGCTGCCACAGGGTCAGCACCGTGGCCGCGGTGGCAAAGCCCAGCGAGATGGGGCCCAGCGTGGCGAAGAGAATGCCCCACCCCTTGATGCGCCAGTAGTACTGGGCGATGAACACCACGAAGAAGACGCCGCTGGCGATCCCGATGCGGCGCAACCCGTTGGCCCCGATGCCCAGGAAGGTGCCCTTCTTCTCGATGATGGCGGTGGCGATCCCCAGGCCCAGCAGGTCGAAATGCATGGGCGACAACACCCAGAAATCGCGGGCCGAGCCCGACTTGTAGATGCACATGCCATAGCGCGCCGCTTTCATCGACTCCCATTCAGGCCACGGCCACGATGACCCCGGCCAGCAACCGCACCAGGGTCTTGTGCCTGACCAGCAAGACGATCAAGGGCGCGATCAGATAGAAGTGCTCCTCGACCGCCAGGCTCCAGAAGTGGCCTGAGTTGATGTTGCTCATGCCCACGTGGAAGGACCGGAAGTTGGTCAGGTAGGTCAGGTGCCAGAACAGACTGTCGCGCGCCACCGGATCGTCCTGCCCGGACAGCAGACGCAGCACCACCATCACCCCGATGAACATGTAATAGACGGGGAAGATGCGCAGCGAGCGCCGGATGTAGAAAGTCTTCAGCTTGGCGCCGAAGCCGTAATCGGGGCGCTCGCGATCGCGCAGGTCGAGCAGGATGCCGCCGATGAGGAAGCCCGAGAGCACGAAGAAGATCGGCACACCCAGGTAGCCGAAGCGGATGATCGGCCAATGCCCCCAGGGCGAGTACTGCAAGGCGTGGAAGAAGAAGACCAGCAAGAACGCCAACAGGCGCAGCCCGTCCAAGGCATGGTTGTGCCCTTTGTCAGAACGGCCGACGCGCGGCGCGGATTTCTTGTTCAGCCACATCGCACGATCGGTTTCAGAAGGCGCCGCTGCAAGCGATGATGAAGGGACCGAGGCCGCAGGCCAGCGAGGTCCGCGTGGGTTGAGCGGGTTCAGATTTCCACGTGAGGATTCCTACCGTGGTCATGGCCACGGCCGCTGCACCGGTCACCAGGGTGACCACGATGCCGGCGTTCCTTTGCATGAGCAGATCGGATTCATTGTCGCAGGTGGGTCCGTCGTCCTCAGGGTTGCGACACTTGGTGATGTAGGAGTTCTGAACGCCCCAGTAGACACCGGCACCAATCGCCAGCAAGGCGGAGGCGCTGGCACCCGCGAACCACATGATCGACGTCAGATTCTTGGGCGACGGGTCGCCCGACGTGGAGGCTTTCGTCGCCACCCGATCCGTCGTCAAGGACTCCTCCGGTTCAGGCTCGTGTGCCCGTGCGGGTGCAGGTGCGGGGGCGGGCTTGGTCGCCGGCGCTGGCGCCACCACGGATTCGACCGGCGCCAGAGGTTCAAGCCTCAGAACCAACGGCTCGCGCTCGCCACCCCGAACGTTGAGGGAAATGGTTCGCCACTGGTGTCCCTGGGCCCGGATCTCGAGGGTGTGCAGCCCCAATCCCATCATGAGCGAGCCGTCTGACTGCAACTCCGGGGGTTCGCCGTCGACAGTGATGCGCGCATCAGGAGGCGACAGCTTGAGCGAGTAGATCGCGACAAAGAGCCGACTGCGCTCGAGCAAGTCCTGAACTTCCTCGCGCTGCTCGTCCGAGAGAGGCTTTCGCAGATCCTTGAGCGCCTCGCTGAGGTTCCGGATGGCCGCCACGTAATCGCGCAGCTCGAAATAAGCCTTGCCCATGCCGCGAAAGGTGCGAGCGTTCGGGCTCAGTTGGTGGGCGTGGCGAAAACAGCTCAGAGCTTCCTGAAAATGGCCGGCGTCGTATTCGGCCACGCCATCCTCGATGGCCTTGCGGTAGCTCTCCTTCATGGCCAGATCCATGGGATCGAAGGGATCATTGTCCGCCGCCCGTGCCGCGCCCGCAGCCCCGCAGATCACGGAGAGGACCAGCGCGAAGGCGCTGGCGGGAATCAGGGAGAAGAGATGGGACCGGGGCCTGATCATGACGGGTTGGTCTCGTTCAGCGGCAAGAACCGGCCTGATTATTAACGGTTCAGGGCCCGCCTGAAACTAGAAATCGTCAACCTTCAAGCCACCTGCCCGGCGTATGACTTGGGTGTTGGGCTCGGGCGCAACCTTGTCCGGGACCTCCACCTCTGACGCTGGTGCTGCTTGCGCGCTCGTCTCACGCCCTTGCTTCTTGTCCGCAGGCGACGGATGCACGCTTGCGGACTTCAGCTTGGCGGCCTGTACCTTGGCAGCTCGCCCCTTGGCGGCTTGCCCCTTGGCGGGCATGCGCGCGTATTGCTTGGTCGAAACGGGATCGAACGAAGGTGAAGACGGCAGCTTCTCCTCAGGAATGGGGGTGGAGGGGAGAACCTCGGCGCTCGGAACAGCCGGCCTGGGTGGAGGGGGCAGGACCATGGGGGGCCGTGGAGGCTGCACCGCGGGTTCAGTCTTCACGGAGCGGGAAGCATCGGGGCTCCGACCAATCGCCCAAACCACCAGGGCGATGATCAGCACGAGGACGGGGGTGGCCAGAAGCTTGACCCCCCGGCGCCCGCGCAGCCGCCGCAAGACGCCGTTCCAGGTCAGGAGGGCTCGAGCAAAGCGGACCGTCGTCGTGGGATTGACCAGAATGGGCGGGACCGGCCCCGTCCCGGCCCAAGAGCTCGCGATGCCGTTGGCCGGCGTCTTGATGGGCACCAGCGTCCTGCGGCTTGACTCCTTGCCCATCATCTGCACGGGCGCCGCGCTGTCGACCTCAGGCTGCTGCGGCAAATAGGACCGGGTCGCGTACTGTTCGGAAGTCTCCCGCTCCACATGGGATGGGACCCCGACCGACAGGGGGCCGGACACGGTGTAGTTCATGAGCGCCGTGGGCACCGGCGGGCTAGCCGCCGCCGCCACGGTCGGTTGAGCCATCTCGTTCTCGATGGCCGCCATCATCTGGTTGAGACTGTCGTAGCGTTGCTCGATCCGCTTGGCGATGGCCTTCTCGACGATGCCGTAGATCCCGACGGGCAGATCGGGTCGCAGCTCACGCAGGGGGATGGCGGAGTCGTGGACGACGCGTTTGAGCACCTGCTCGGCTTCGGGAGAAGCCGGGAAGGCAGGAGACCCGGCCAGGGTCTCGTAGAGCAACAAGCCGAAGCCATACACGTCAGTTCGGGGATCGAGCTTGGTCGACCCCTCGACGTGCTCGGGAGCCATGTAGGAAGGGGTGCCCACCAACCACGGCCGCGCCAGCGGAGAATGCCCGCGAGCCCAATCCATCATCATCGAGATGCCGAAGTCGAGAACCTTGGTGGTGACCACGCGCCCGTCGGAGTCCACGCAAACGAAAATGTTCTGTGGTTTGAGGTCACGGTGAATCACGCCCTGGGCATGGGCCGCCGCGACACCGCGCATGGCCGGCAGCAGAACGCCCACCGCATCGCCCAGGCTCAGCGGCTTCTTGCGAGCGATGTAGCTGCCCAGCGAGACACCGTCCAGGAGCTCCATCACGATGCACGCGATGCCTTCGTGATCGATGAGATCGAAAACCGTCACCACGTTGGGATGGTTGACCCGGCTGGCGGTCAGCCCTTCGCTCTGCAGGAAGGTCTCGGCGCCGGGGGTCGCCATGAACCTCTGGCGGAGGACCTTGAGGGCCACCAGTTTGCCGGTGCGCTCGTTCTTGCCCGCCCACACGGACGCCATTCCCCCCTCACCCAGAAGGTGACTAACGCGATATTTGCCGCCGATGAGCTGCCCCGCCAGCAACCGCGAGTCACTCGTGCCGGCGGCAGGCGTGCCGCCCGAACTTTTCATAACTCTATGACTACTACGCCCCTCGGCCGGAGCAAGTCGTTATGCGCATGACCCCACCGCAATCGGCAAAAAAGCATCAAGGCCCGACCAGGTCGACACATTTACCTGCGGAATCACACACCTTGCCGGGACACAGGTCGGTATCGACACAGCCGCTTGCCGCAACGCACGCCACGGAGTGACAAGGGGCGGGTGGCGGGCAAACCACGGGGGGATTCGGGGGACAAGTCGTCGACGAGCCGGAGCAGGTCGCATCTTGCTCGCACAGATTTCCAGGCGCTGCCGCTCGGCACAGTGTTCCCGCCGGTGCCGGCACGTCCGTCGGACAGGTCGCGCTCGTTCCATCGCAAGTCTCTGCCACGTCGCATCCCCCAGGCGCCGCCGCTCGGCACTCCGTGCCCTTGGCCGCCGGCACGTCCGCCGGACAGGTCTTGCTCGTTCCGTCGCAGGCCTCCGCCACGTCACATCCCCCTGCCCCCGCCGCTCGGCACTCCGTGCCCTTGGCCGCCGGCA
>CAZHUY010000024.1:0-6435 GCA_964535465.1 uncultured Myxococcales bacterium | reverse complement strand
CCGTGCCCTTGGCCGCCGGCATGTCCGCCGGACAGGTCTTGCTCGTTCCGTCGCAAGTCTCCGCCACGTCACATCCCCCTGCCCCCGCCGCTCGGCACTCCGTGCCCTTGGCCGCCGGCATGTCCGCCGGACAAGCCGCGTTCTTTCCGTCACACGTCTCCGCCACATCGCACCCTCCCACCACCATCGCCCGGCACTCCGCACCCACGATCGCCAAGGCGTCCGCCGGACAGGCCGCGCCCGTCCCGTCGCACATCTCCACCACGTCGCAGTCCCCGGCCTTGGGTCGACAAACAGTGTCCGCTTTCCTGGGACTCCAGGCGGTTCGGCTCTTGGTGGGATCACAGACCTGGCAGTTGTTGGCCGGATTGACCGTGTCAGCCGGGTGGCAGACATTATCGATTAGGCAACTGGTGGCAGCGACGAGGTGACTGCACTTTCCTTGACTGTTGGCGCAGCTATCGATCGTACACGCCACATGGTCGTCGCAAGTGGCGACCTCACAGCAGGCGGAGTTCACGCAGTTGCCCGACTGACAGGTCACGCCCGTACTGCAACTCGAGCCATTGGGCAGCTTCTGGCATGTGCCGCCCGGCAAGCAGCTCTCACCCTCGACGCAATCGGCGGTCGTCCTGCATGTGGTCAGGCAAGATGCGCCGGGGCCACACCTAAAGGGGTTGCACCAGTGAAACGCAGAGTCAGGGCAACGACCCTCCCCGTCGCAGTTGCTGGCGGGCGTGTACAGACTACCCGTGCAGTTGGCAACGCGACACCCGACCGTCTTGGACCAGGGGCGACAGCCTCCTTTGCCGTTGCAGGTGCCGTCGCTGCGGCAGTCGCCAAACGCGGGATTGCTGGCCACGCAGCGCTTCTTGGGATCGGCCCCCCCTTCGGGCACGGCCGAACAGGTTCCGACCTTTCCGCTGACCTTGCAGCTCATGCACAGGCTGTTGCTGGTGCCGTCGGCGCAGGGGCTGTCGCAACACACGCCTTCGGTGCAGAAGCCACTGCCACACTGCTCGGACTTGGTGCAGGCGGCGCCGTTCTGCCTGAGGCCGCACGAGCTGTTCACACAGATGTTGGGAGGCGCGCAGTCGGCGTCGGTCCGGCAGGTGTCGAGACACGCGCCGAGCGAGCAAAGGAAGCCCCCGCAGGACGTCTCGCCGGATGCCACGCAGGCACCATGACCATCGCAGGTGGCCGCGGGGTTCAACGACGAGGTCGTGACGCAACTCCCCGCCCGGCAAACGGTGCCTGAGTCGAAGAGGGCGCAAGCCCCACCCACGCACATCCCGGTGGTTCCGCAGGTCGCGCTGGCGGTCGACAGGCACTTGCCCTGCGGGTCCGGGCTGCCGTCGGGGACGGTGGTGCAGAAGCCTGGCTTGCCGGCGAGGTTGCACGCCATGCACGTGCCGTCACAGTCCGAGTTGCAGCAAACGCCCTGGGCGCAGAATCCGGACAGGCACTCGACGGCCGAGCTGCACTCCGCGCCGATCCCGGCCTTGCCGCATGAGCTGTTCGTGCAGGTGTTGGGCGGCGCGCAGTCCGCGTCCGTCGAACAGCTACGCAGGCAAGCCCTGCCGCTGCACACGTAGGGATAGCAGCTGCGCGAGGACGAGGCGACACATTGGCCGGCCTGGTTGCAGGTGGAGGCCTCGGTGAAGATGTTCTGGTCGTCGCAACTGGGGGGACCGCACGTGGTGCTATCCGCCGGATAGAGCTGGCACCCGCCGACCCCGTCGCACAGACCGGTGCGTCCGCAAGACTCCGCGCCTTGGTCGACACAGATGGCGCGCGTGTCACGCGCGTCGGCCGGCAAGTCGGTGCAGCGGCCGGGCGAGCCGAGAAGCGCGCAGCTACGGCAAGCACCCTCGCACGCGCTCTCGCAGCACACGCCGTCCACGCAGTTGCCTGAGTCACAGCTCTCGGGGCTCTTGCAGGGCTGCCCAAGTTGCTGCTTTCCGCTGCACACGCCGACCCCGCCACCTGCCACGATGCAGGCGTGCCCTGGCTGGCAGTCTCCATCGTTCTTGCAGCTTCGGTTGCACTGTCCGGACACGCAAAGGTAGGGCGAGCAGTCCACCAGGGTGGGCGCCTTGCAGGTCCCCTTGCCATCACAGACCGCGGAGGTGGTGAGCAAGACCGAACCGGAGCAGGTCGCGCTGCGACAGGGGGTGGTGTTGGCCGGCCACAAGGCGCACGCGCCAGTGCCGTCGCACAACCCCGTGGTCCCGCAGGTGGCCTCGGCCCGCTTCTCGCACTGAGGATCGGGCTGGCCGGCGGGCACCAATCGGCAGCGTCCGAAGGAGCCGGTCAGTGCGCACGACACGCAAGGGCCGTTGCAGGCTTGGTTGCAGCAGACGCCGCCGGAGCAGTGCCCAGAGGCACATTCATCGTCCTGCTTGCACTTGTAACCGTTCAGCTTGACGCCGCAGCTCTCGGATACGCACTTCTGCCCGACCGCGCATTGGAAGTCGCTGGCGCAGGCCGAATGGCACTCGTCGAGGTCGGTGTTGCACGAATAGGGAGCGCAGGGCTGGTTTCTGTCCCCCGAGCAGTGGCCCTTGCCGTCGCACACCTTGATGCCGCCGAGGCTGTCGCCCTGGCACTTGCCGGGGCTGCACACGGTCTCGGCCAGGTGAAGCTGACAGCCGCCTTTGCCGTCGCACTTGCCATCCTGGCCGCAGCTCGCCGGGGCACTGGCCTGGCACTGGGCGGGATCGGCGGGTGAGCCCCCGACCGGAACGAAGCTGCAGTCTCCCAGGGAGCTGGGCAGGTTGCAGGCCATGCATCTGTCCGTGCAGGCGGACGCGCAGCACACGCCGTTCGCGCAGTGACCGGTATGGCATTCATAATCGCACGCGCAAGTCTCGCCCTTGCCTTTGCTGGGACTCTCGCCGCCGATCTTGCACACTTGCGGCACCGCCGAGTCGGCGGCGTTCGCCCGTGATGAACCATCGACCCCGCGCGACGACACGGAAGGGGCGTCCATCTCCTCCACGACCCGGGCATCGTATTTTCCGAAGGAGGGTGTCTGGCAGGCGTGCAGGACCAGGGTCAGAAGGCCGATCCCCACGACGCGCGGGCCTTGCCCATGTGCCGCGACCACCAGCTCACGAAGTCGGTGTGTTCTCATGCTCCAGTGCTCCTTCCACCTGCACCCCCTGGATACTCTGATTCTCTTGGCCTAAAGGCAGTAACCCCAATGTTTCGGGAAAGGCTGACACTGTCCGTTCGCTCCGCAAGCTCCCGGATTCCCAGGATCGCAAGCCACGAGGCACGTTCCCGATCCCCGTGCCTCGCTGTCCGCCCCCACACAGGTCAGCCCTTCGATGCAATCGCGGGACAAGGTGCAAGGTTCGCCCTTGCGGGCCCCGCCGCTCGAGTACTCGCACACCGTCCAGCTGGCCTCGCGGCTGAGGCTGGGGGCGAGGACCAGGTAGCAGGGCCTGTCCAAATCACAGGCCTTGCCCGCCAGGATGGTAGGATTGCAACAGCTCTCTCCGCAGTTCTGGTAGGCCGGATCGCAGACGCGCACCGAGGAGCCGTCCGACAGCGGTCGTTCACCGCAAGACACGCCGCCAGGACAGTCCGCGTCGCTGCGACACAAGGCAAAACAGAAGGATCCCTGAGATGTGTTCGGCGCGGGTTCGAGGCAGACGTTGCGGCCCTCGCAATTGTCGCAAAGGACCCCATCGGCCGTGGCCGACTTTTTGCAGTGGGTGAAGGTGGCCTGCCTCGGCCCCTCGGCCATGTGACAGAGGGACGGGCACGCCCCCGGGGCGCACACGACCTGGTTGGGATCCTCACAGGTGAAGCCCTCGACGGGAGGAAGAGCCGTGTCTGGATCGCCCTGAGGGGGCACGTCGTCAGCAACCGGAAAATTCGGCACGGCGCACGCGGTGAGCGCCAGGGACGCGAGTGAGAAGAGCGCTGATCGGACGAGCGACATGGAACCCTCGAAAAACGCGGCATCCTAACGCCGGCCGGGAGGAGGATCCAGTGCTGGATCATCTCGGCAATCCGCGATGGGCGCGAAGGGTGGTGGGCCTCGACCTTGTCGCCGGAATGCGGCGATCTGTGCGATATTCCGCGCTGCCCCGCGGCCCGGCCGAGTCGGTTCGCTCGCGACCGTGTCGCTTGGGGGCGATACCCCATCGCTTCGACATGAGAGAGGCCATCGTGCAAACAAGCCATCATCCACACCATCCCCGCCGCCCCATCCGGCGGCTGGCCCTGCCCTTCCTGCTCGCGGCCATCGCGCTCGGACCGGTTCTCATGCCCGTGTCCCACGCGGCCCCAGCAGCTAGCAGGCGCACCGACAAACGCGAGGTCGAGGCCCGCAAGGCCTTCGCGGCGGGGCGATACCAAGAGGCTCTGGACCTCTTCACCGACCTCTACGCGGACAAGCCGCATCCCACCTACCTGCGCAACGTCGGGCGCTGCTACCAAAACCTGAAGGACCCCGGCAGGGCCATCAATGCCTTTCGCGATTACCTGCGCCAGGCCAAGGATCTGAAGGACTCCGAGCGCAACGAGGTCAACGGTTTCATCGCGGAAATGGAGGCCTTGGAAAAGCAGCAGAAAGCCGAGGCCCTGGCCGCGGTCCCGCCACCCTCGCCGCCACCCGTCCCCGTGGTTCCGCCGGTGGCTCCCGAAGAGCCCCAACCCACGCGCGCGGCGGAGCTGACCACGCAACCGGCTGCCGAACCCGAGCCGTCACCACCCATCTACAAGAAGGCCTGGTTCTGGGGCGTGGTCGGCGTGGTGGTGGCGGGCGCGGTGGTCGGCGGCCTGTACGCCGGCGGAGTGTTCTCCAAGTCCAAGCTTTCCTGCCAGGCTCCGGGCGGCTGCTTCGAATGATGCGAGGAGATTTGTCCATGGCCAAGATACAGGTTTCACCAAGGTTCTTCCTCGTCTCCCTGCTCTGCCTTTGGGCGGCGGCCTGCTCGTCGGATGACGAGCGGACGCAGGTTCTGGTCGACTTGCACCTGGGCCCCGGTGTGCCCACGCCCGAAATCATCGGCGTGAGCGCCTGGCAAGGGGGCGCCGAGGTCAAGACCTTCCAGGTCACCTGGGGCGCCGCCAGCAACCCGAACCAGGTGG
Source organism: uncultured Myxococcales bacterium (assembly GCA_964535465.1). Classification (GTDB taxonomy): domain Bacteria; phylum Myxococcota_A; class Polyangia; order Fen-1088; family Fen-1088; genus Fen-1137. The sequence goes on along the minus strand of CAZHUY010000024.1, from coordinate 1,329 downwards.
GCCTGTTCTTCCCCGGCAGCATCACCGGCCAGGTGACCATCGCGGCCAAGGCCTATGCCGGCAACCTGCCCGTGGCCCAGGGCCGGATCGTCGAAGCGGTGACCCTGAGCAAGGGCAAGATCGTGGGACCGTTCACGCTGGTCCTGAACCTGCTGTCCCAAGCGACGGGCGAGGATGGCGGCATCGCGGATGCTGGCACGGTGGGCGACAGCGCGCCCGACGCTGGCGTGGCCGACGCAGCCCCCGACGGCACAACCGGAGATTCGCTCGGAGCGCCTGACGTCCTGGGTGACGGCGACGACGCGAAGGACGCGCCCAGCGGTCTGGTAGATGCGCCCGCCCAGGACGGACGCGACGGGGCCGTCATTCCCGACGCGACAGACGATCGTCCGCACCCGCTGGCGTGGCAACCGGCCACCAACGTGCAAAACGACAACAAGGGCTGCTCCGGCCAGGTGGTAGCGGTGGATCCCAGCAACGAGCACGTGTACACCGCCTGGCTCGACGACACCACGGTCAAGGTCAGGCGCTGGAACCGACAAACCGCCTCATGGGAGGCAACCGTCACCCTGCAGAACCGCGGCACCCCGGATACCCCCGGCATCGGTGTGGACGTGAACGGCAAGGTCACGGTGCTCTGGCCGCAGGACACGCGTGGCGTCAACAGCAGTCTGGACGGGGTGTGGATGTCCCAGTCCACCGACGGCTCCACCTGGAGCGCGGCGGTTCGCATCGCGGCGGGCGCCAGCTACGCCCTCAAGCTCGCCATGGCCAAGAACGGCACGGGCCATGCCGCGTACGCCAAGAAGAGCACATCCGAAGAGGGTTTCTGGGCGCTGCACACGGCCTACTTCGATGGCACGGCGTGGACGGAAGCCGCGAAGCCCGTTGAGCCCAAGACGTACACGGCGAGCGACTTCGAACCGCAACTGGCGGTTGGCAGCCTTGGCGATGGCCTGCTCATTTACTACCGGGGCTGGGACCTGACCGGGACCGCGCTGACCGGCGTGAGCTTCACGGACCCGATCATCCTGAACCCCAGCCACGAGTCCGCCTCCGCTTACACCCCGGCGCTGGCGGTGAACCGCAAGAACGAAGGCGTGGTGGTGTGGACCGAATACACGGGCGGGAGCACCGTGCTGCTGGCCAGAGGCCACAGTCCCGCGGGCGGCTGGGGCACCCCCACACCGCCCCTCGTCACCGAGGACTCGATCGGCACACCGGCCGTGGCCTTGGACGAGCAAGGAACCATCACCCTGGCCTGGCAGCAGTATCGTAAATCCTCGCCCAGCCACGTCGGGCGTGGCCTGAGCCGCTGCCGGCCGGCCA
>CAZHUY010000023.1:27823-39856 GCA_964535465.1 uncultured Myxococcales bacterium | reverse complement strand
ACGTGTGCGTGGGCGGCCCCGACTGCAAGCCCAGCTTCACCTGCCAGTACACGGTGGGTGGCAACAGCGGATGGTATTGCGGGTCCATCAGCGACGGCTGTGGCCGTCCCTTGTCCTGCGGCGATCCCTGTTCAGGTATGAGATCCGGCTGGTTGTGCGAAGACAACTTGTGCGTGGGCGGGGCCAGCGTGTGCACGCCCGTGACGTGCAATCCCTCGGCCGATGCGCGCTATTGCGGCAGTGTGGGTGATGGATGTGGGCGAGGCCTCGCTTGTGCCGACACCTGTTCCAGCTTCAAGTCGGGCTGGCTGTGCGACACGACCAGGAATTCCTGCGTGGGCGGCCCAACCTGCCAGCGCCTGACCTGCACCGGGGCCGCCAACGTCCGCTACTGCGGCACCGTGGGCGACGGCTGTGGAGGCAGCATCGCTTGTGGCGACACCTGCGCGGCCTACAAGCCCGGCTGGGTTTGCGATACCAGCAAGGGCACGTGCGTGGGGGGGCCGGCGTGCGTGCGCACGGCCTGCACCACGGCGGGCGGGGGACAGTACTGCGGTGACATCGGCGACGGGTGCGGCGGAACGCTCCATTGCGGCGATTGCCCGAGCAGCGGCACCTGCACCAACAACATCTGTCCCGTGGTCGACTGCGGCGCCATGTGCGCCGCCCAGGTCAAGTGCGCGACCGGGACCACCAGCATCACGGGCACGGTCTACGATCCCGCGGGCAAGGTCCCGCTCTACGACGTCATCGTGTACGTGCCCGACGCGCCCCTGGCCAGCATCGCGACCGGTGCCACCTGTGCCACCTGCTCGGCCTCGGTCTCGGGCAAGCCCATCACCACCGCCCTCAGCGACGCGAGCGGCAGGTTCAGGTTGGACAACGTGCCGGTGGGTGTGGACTTCCCGTTGGTCATGCAGGTGGGCAAGTGGCGGCGACAAATCACCATCAAGGCCTCCGAGGTCAGTCGTTGTGCCAGCAGCGAGATCGTCGACGAGAGCAGCGGCGCCAACCGGCGCCTGCGCCTGCCGCGCAACCAGACCGAGGGCAGCCTGCCCAAGATCGCCATCACCGCGGGCGACGCCGACCGCTTGCAGTGCCTGTTCACCCGCATCGGTGTGGACACCGCCGAGTTCACCAACCCCGACGGCAAGGGCGCCATCAACATCTACAACGACAACTACGATCTTCTCGGCAAGGCCAGCTACGACAACGGCACCGACTGGCCCTCGGCTTTCCCGCTGTGGTCGAGCCTGCCCAGCATGATGAAGTACGACATGATTCTCATGGCGTGCGGGGGCAGCCAGGGGCGCTACAGCGGACACACCAAGCCTGGCGATCCCACCGATCCGGACAGCACCAACAACGTCCTCACCGACGCCATGAAGTTGAACATGGTGAACTACTTGGCGCAGGGCGGGCGCGCCTTTGCCGAGCACTACCACCTGGGTTGGCTCAAGGGCTATCCGCCCAAGAAGGACACCACCAAATACCCCTGCGTGGCCGGGGGCAGCGACAACCCCTGCTCCATCGCACCCGACGGACACGCGCCCTTCGGCGATGTGGCCAAATGGCCGGACAAGGCCGACGAAGAAAGCCTGGGCACCATCAGCGCGACCATCGATCAGAGCTTCCCCAAGGGACAGGCTTTTGCCGATTGGCTGCAAGCGGTGGGCGGCACCACGACCAAGGGAACCATCGAGTTGGGCAGCGATGTCAAACCCACGGCGCTCGCCACCATCCAGCCGCCCTCGCAGCAGTGGATCTCGCAACCCGGCTACGTCCACTACCTGACCTTCAACGCGCCCACCACGGCGCAGCCCGCGGCCCAATGCGGACGTTTCGTGTTCACCGGACTGCACGTAGCCGCCGCGGCGGTCCCCAGTACCGATTCTGACAAGAAGGCCGAGCCCTTCCCTACCGGCTGCCAGACCACGCGCGATCTGTCCGGGCCCGAGAAGGCGCTCGAATTCATGATCTTCGATCTCTCTTCGTGCCTGATCCCCGACAGCACCATCCCGGCGCCGCCGCCCGTGGGCGGCACATCGGCCCCTCCCACGCCGCCTGTTGCCGAGGGGGCACCCCCGCCGCCGGCCCCGCCGCCACCCTCGCCTCCGCCTCCGCCGCCCTTGCGCTCCTGGTAGCCGGCGAAAGAAATCCCCGGACCGGGCACTTATCGAGGGTCAAGCGGGCTCGGCGAGCTTTTGCCGGTCCACGACTCGGCACCATCAATTTCTGACAGGAGAGGGCTTCGATGACCAAAGGAATGCTCACCAAGGTTGGGGCTGTGGCCCTTGTGTCACTCGCGTTCGGGTCATTCGCTTGCGGCAGCAACAACCCCAGCACGACCAACGACCCCGCGGGCGGCTCGACGACCCCGGCCGTCACGACGGGTGGCAACACCGGCGCGAGCGCGCCCGAGGGCGGAAGCAGCCAGGCTACTTCCAGCGCGGCAGCCGGAAATCCGGCGGGCGGGGCTTCGGCGGCGGGCGGCTCGACCACCACCAGCGCGCCCTCGACCGGCACCGGCACCTTCTCGCCCTTGTGCCAAGGTTTGGTCACCGCGGGCGGCGACGTTCCGGGCAAGGGCGTGACCTGCACCGACGCGGATCCGCAGCTTTGCTACAAGACCTGCGGCCCCAGCAGCATGGGCTTCAAGTCCGAAACCTGCGGCGGCGGTGCCTACGCGGAACAGAAGGGGTGCATCTTCCCGGACGGCGATTACTCCTGCTACAAGATCCCCGCGGTCATCAGCTCGGCCTGCCCCAGCACCATCCCGCAGGCCAGCCAGGTCTGCGAGGTGCCCGAGTGCACGCCGTGCAACCTCGACGGCAACTACAATGATTCGTCGGGAAATTCGAAGGCCGGCTACTGTGTCTGCCCCAAGCCCAAGACCGAGGGCGGCACCAGCAAGTGGACCTGCGCCAGCAAGGATGCGTGGCCCTGCCCCGCCGGCAGCGGCTGCTAGTCAGCGTTTCCCATGCGCGCCGGCTTCTGATGGTTTCCCTCCTGGTGCCACGGACCGGCGCGCTCCTTTTTCATAGGGTTCCCCCTCCGCGAATCGGCAGACCATGTTGACCAGAATCACGCTCGCCGGGATCGTCTGTTGGCTGGCCCTGGCCGGCTGCGCTCAGGACGATCTTCCGCCCATCGAGTATCAGTGCGGAACCGTGCCGACGTCCGAGCTTCCTCCCCTGATCGAGTGCGCCGCCGACGATCCCGAGTTGGCCACGCTGAAACCGCAGTGGCCGACCGAGATCTGCGGCGAGCCGCTCAGGGCCATGAAGAGCGGGCCCCGCGAGGATGACCTGGACACCAGGCGCGTTCAGGACGCCCTCAATGCCTGCAAGGGGGGGGTGGTCAAGCTGGTCACCGACGGCCAGAACAACGCGTTCGTGACCGGGCCCCTGATCGTGAACAGCGCGACCCTGTGGGTGGACAAGGGCGTGACCTTGTTCGCCTCGCGCGATTTCAATCTGTACCAGAAGACCGGCAACTGCGGCGTCATGGGCATCAACGACTCGGGCGCGTGCACCGAATACATCAGCGTGGGCGGCACCAGCCCCGGCATCATCGGCGAGGGCACCATCGACGGCCAAGGCGGCGAGCCGTTGGTGGGGCGCGACTATTCATGGTGGCAGTTGTCCTACGCCCTGCGCCCCATCGACGGCAGCATCGGCAATCCCACCTTGATCAACGTCACCACCGGGACCACCGGCCTGCTGCTCTTCGGCATCACCCTGCACAACTCACCCAAGTTCCACGTCAAGATCACCTCGATGCCCGCGGACGGCCTGTGCGACAGGCCGGGCAAGGGCTTCACCGTGTGGGGCGTGACCGTGCTGACGCCCTCCACCTGGCAGAACAGCCGCGGCGAGGTCCTCACCCCCAGCTTCGCCCGCAACACCGACGGCATCGATCCGGGCGCCAACAGCGCGGCCTTTTGCGGGCTCATGGTGTGCAACACCATCAGCACCGGCGACGACCACATCGCCATCAAGGGCGGCCACTGGGTCTCCGACCTCATCATCGCCCACAACCACTTCGGCACCGGCCACGGCATGTCCATCGGCAGCGAGACCTTCGGCAGCACCACCACCAAGGACGGCGTCCAGCACCGCGGCGTGGAAAACGTCACGGTCTACGACCTCACCATCGACGCCACCTCACGCCCGGTGGGCTACGAGGCCACGGCGGCCGACTTCAACGGCATCCGCGTGAAGTCCGACGAGAGCCGCGGCGGTCTGGTCAACAACATCACCTACCGCGATGTCTGCATGCGCGACACCAACAACGCCATCCTGGTCAGCACCGCCTACAACCCGCTCTTCGCCGGCACCGTGTTCCCCGACTTTCGCAAGCTGACCTTTCACAACATCCGCCACGTCACCTGCATGGCCAAGCAACGACCGGTGGTTACCCTCGAGGGCTTCAACGCCGCCCGGCCGGTGGGTCCGGTCACCCTCGACAACGTGATCATCGACAACGTGGGCCCGCTGGACATCGCCGCGGAGTTCGCCGACATCACGCTGGGTCCGGGCGAGGTCAACTTCGTGCCGCGCGGACGAGACGTCACCTTGCACGATGTTCGTGAACCGGGGAGCGTGCCGCGCGCCTGTGTCTTCCCCACCCTGCCCACACCGAAGGTTCCCGAAGGTTGGCTGCGCTGATGGGAACCATGACCCACAACCGTGTGCTGCGCTGGGCGCTCCTGGCCAGCTTCGGACTTGGCGCGTGCATCGACCAGGCGCCGGCGACCAGCCGGACCTGTCGGGTGGTGGACCAGACCGTGGTGGACTGTTCTGTGGTGGTGGAGGACCCCCACAACCCCGTGTCGCCCGAATCCCTGGGTTTGCTGGCCTACACGTGCAGCGGCAGCGATCGCCCCGACGACAGCCCCACCTACCTCGGTGGTGTACCCCAGGGCCTGTTGTGCGCCACCCACGCCCCCAGCGAGGCGGTGTTGAACGGCCCGGACCGCCACCTGGCGGGCTACTGCTGCACCCAGCAGGAGGTCGCTTGTGCCTTCGAGCCCACGGCCATCTGCCGACCCGACAGCTACGGCTACCTGTGCCGCGGGTCCAACCGCCCCGAAGCTCTGAACGCCGTCATCAACTGCGACCAAGGGGTGCGGCAAGGTGACCTCATCAAGTTCTGTTGCACGGGTGCGCCCAAGAGCCGCAAGGGCTTCACCTGCGCCGAGGACACCACCGTCGCCTGTCCGGACGACGGCGTGGGTTACAGCTGTGGCGGCACCGACCGTCCCGAGGCGCTCAACCCGACCATGCGCTGCGATCCTCTCGCCTCCGACGGCACGGTCAGCCACTACTGCTGCGACGCACACCTTCGCAGCGAGGCCTGCGTGCAGTCGTCCGCCATCGGCTGCGCCTCGCGCCTCATGGGCTGGACTTGCCCGGCGGGCTTGGCGCCGGTGGCCGAGGATCTGCAATCCAACATGAGCCGCGCCAACACCTACTACCAACTCTGTCCCGTGCCCAAGCCGGCCAACAATCCCAAGTACGACAATTTCTGCTGCATCACCCCTGCCCCACCCCCCGTGGGCAGCACCTGCGTGCAGAACATGAAGGTGCCCGGCTGCGAGCCCGGTCGCTTCGGCATCGCCTGCTATGGCTCGGACACGCCCGAGGAAAACTTCCCACGCCTCACCTGCTCGACCTGGCCAGAATCAAACGGCGCCCGCACCGTCGACGGTCTCAGCGCCGAAGGCTATCCCGCGCACAACTACTGCTGCGACTTCGCCGAGTAGGACCGCGATCCGAAGGCTATCCCGCGCACAACTGCTGCTGCGACGCCGAGTAGGACCGGCCTGGTTTTCGCCCTTGCTCATAGCGTGACGGCGTCGGTACTCTAGTCCATCTTTTGTTCGCTCCGGCACCGGCCGAGCTGGCCGCTTAACAACCCTTCGGGCCTTCCACAAGGGATCATCTTAATGAAGCAACTATCGTTCCGTGCCTGCTGCCTCTTCGTTCTCCTGGTCGCGGCCTGCGGCTACAGCCCTCGATCGAACGGCTCGGCAGACGCAGGGGTCCAAGGCGGCGGCACAGGTGGGCAGGTGAGCGGCACGAAAGGCAGCTCTGCGGGCCGGGGTCCTGATGGCGGTCTCGCACCGGACATTGGCGCGACCGCGACGGGCGATGCGGCGTCCGGACCAGATGCGGTTCGCGGTTTGTCGGATGCGCCGATCGCATCGGGTGGTGCCATGGCAGGGTCGGTCGGCTCAACCGGCACGATGGGCTCCAGCAGCGGTGGCGCGGGCGGAGGCACGACCAGCCCGGCCAGCGCGGGCGGAGGCGCGACCAGCCCGGTCAGTGCAGGCGGCACTCCCCTCAAACTCGACGCCGGGAGGCCCCTCGATGTTGCGCGCTTGGATGTTCTTGCCGTTATCACCTGCCCCTCGCTGGTGCCGCCGCTCCACGGCGATCTGAATGTCACGTCGTCGAATGTCGGTGGGGTGGCGAAATACACCTGTTCCGAGGGTTATCGTCGCCCCGAGCCGGAGTCCCGGGAGTGTCAGGTGGATGGCCAATGGAGCGGCACCAATCCCATCTGCAGACCCATCGACTGCGGCACGCCCCCCAAACCCGATAACGGCCGCGTCGACGTCGAGAAGACGACATTCCAGTCGAAGGCGACCTACTCTTGTGGCCCCAACTATCGACTTGACGGCGACATGGAAAGATCATGCCTGGCGGAAGGAACATGGTCGGGAAGCCTGCCCACTTGCCAGTGCGTGCAGAAGAAGTGCGACGGGGTCTGCGTCGATCTCACGACCGACAACGACCATTGCGGCGAGTGCAACAAGAGATGCTCGGCGGTCTCGCCGTCGAAGGCCCAGTGCACGCCCACCGGATGTCTCGTCACCCTGGCAACCGGCTTCAGCCTCGAGGACGTCGTGGCTGACTCCCAGAACGTCTATTGGAGCGACTCACACAACGGCCAAGTGGGAAGCGTGAACAAGGTTCCGCTGGGGGGCGGCCCTACCACCACGCTGGCATCCGAACAGCGCCATCCGAGGCATCTGGCGTTGGACACGTCCAACCTCTACTTCGCGAGCGACCAAGAGGCCATCAAGAAAGTGCCCATCGCCGGGGGCCCGGTGACCACATTGGCCACCGGCGAGAACGTCCCTTGTTGCCTGGTCGTGAACGGCGCGGACCTGTACTACTACAGCGGCCGAGGCGTCGTGCGTTTGCCTCTCGCCGGCGGAAGCGCCACGCCTCTTCCTGGGACCAAAGGCACCGGCTACGGTTTCGCGCTGGACTCGGTCAGCGTGTATTGGCGCGAGGACATCCTGAACACGCTGAATTCTCGCATCATGAAGATGCCCCTGGATGGCAGCGGCACCCCGACGACTTTGGTCTCGGACTTGAGCGTGGGAATCATGGTCGTGAAGGCCGACACAGTCTTTTGGACGGTGCCGGCAGCCAATGTGGCTGCTGGGGCCTTGGCGAAGATGCCGGCCTCCGGGGGCACACCCACCACCTTGGTCTCCGGACTCAGCGACCCGAGAGACCTCTTCGTGGATGGCACGTTTGCCTACTTCACGCACTCTGGCGAAGGGACCGTGGTGAAGATTCCCGTCACGGGCGGCACGCCGACCATCCTTGCCTCGCAGCAGAGGTCTCCCTCTTCCATCTTCGTGGATGGTACCAGCGTGTATTGGGCCAATTACGGCGCCCTGACAGACGCCAGCGGTTCCGTGATGAGACTCACCCCCAAGTAGCGGCACAGGGGAGGATGTGGCACCGGCTGAGCCGAGCCCGATCGCTTCTACTCGACGGTCACGCTCTTGGCCAGGTTGCGCGGCTGATCCACGTCGTTGCCGCGCGCCAGGGCCACCGCGTAGGCCAACATCTGCAACGGCAGGACCGTGAGCATGGGCTGCAGCAGCGAAGGCGTGTCGGGGATCCAGAGCACGTCCTCGCAGTGCTGGGTGATGTTGCTGTCGCCCTTGGTGGTCACCGCGATGACCTGCGCCTCGCGCGCACGCACCTCGGCCAGGTTGGATAGCACCTTGTCGTAGCCCTTGCCCCGCGGCGCGATCACCACCACGGGCAGCCCGTCGCCGATGAGGGCGATGGGCCCATGCTTCATCTCGCCGGCGGCGTAGCCCTCGGCGTGGATGTACGAGATCTCCTTGAGCTTGAGCGCGCCTTCGAGCGCGATGGGGTAGTTGGTCCCGCGGCCGAGAAAGAGAAAGTCGTGCGCGTGCTTGTACTTGTTGGCCAGCGCCCTCAGATCGCCGCACATCTTCAGCGTCTCGCTCATCTTGTGCGGGATGTGCATCAGCTCCTGCACCAGTTCGTTGGCCGCCACGCCCGTCAGCGCGTCGTTGCGGCGGCCGAGATGGATGGCGAGCAAGGCCAGCGCCGCCAGTTGCGCGGAGAAACACTTGGTCGAGGCCACGCCGATCTCCGGGCCCGCATGCGTGTACAAGACCAGATCGGACATGCGCGGAATGGCGGAGTCCACCACGTTGCAGATAGCCAGCGTACGCCCGCCACGCGCCCGCGCCTCTTTCATGGCGGCCAGGGTGTCGGCGGTCTCACCGCTCTGGGAGATGCCCACGACCAAGTCGCGCTTGCCGATGACCGGCTCGCGGTAGCGGAACTCGCTGGCCAGATCGACGTCGCAGGGGATGCGCGCCAGGTTCTCGACCAGGAACTTGCCCACCAGGCCCGCGTGGTACGAGGTTCCGCACGCCAGAATCACCACCCGGTCTGGGACCGGCGTGATCTCTTGGCCCTCCAACACCGCGTCCCCGCTGTCAGGCAACAAGCGGCCGCGCAGGGTATCGGCGACGGCGGTGGGCTGCTCGAAGATCTCCTTCAACATGAAGTGCGGGTAGCCGGCCTTCTCGGCCTGCGCCGCCGTCCAGTTCAGGGTGCGCGGCGCGCGTTGGATGGGGCTGCCCTGCAGATCCGTGATGCGCATTCCAGCGCGCTCCACCTCCACCACCTCGCCGTCCTCCAGGAAGACCACTTGGCGCGTTTGTTCCAGAATGGCAGAGGCATCGGAGGCCAGGAACATCTCCCCCTGACCCAGGCCCGCCACCAGCGGCGAGGCTTGCTTGGCGCCGACCAACACGTTCGGGTGGCGTTCGGAAACCACGGCGACAGCGAAGGCGCCGGTCACCTGGCGCAAGGCCACGCGCACCGCCTCGCCCAAGGAGGGCGCGCCGGCGCGCACCGCCTCGTCGATCAGGTGGGCCAGCACCTCGGTGTCGGTCTGCGAGGTGAAGGTGCGTCCCGAGGCGATGAGCCGCTCGCGCAGCTCGATGTGGTTCTCGACGATCCCGTTGTGCACGACCGAGACGTAGCCGGCCTTGAGCGGGTGCGCGTTTTCTTCGCAGGGGCGGCCGTGCGTGGCCCAACGGGTGTGGCCGATGCCACAGCCCCCCTTGGGGGGCTGGCTGGCCAGAAGCTGCTCCAAGGCGGCCAGCTTGCCCTGGCAGCGCACGAGTTGCACCTCACCTCCGTCGACAACCGCCACCCCAGCCGAGTCATAGCCCCGGTACTCCAAGCGGCGGAGGCCGCCGATCAAGAGTGGGGTCGCTTCACGTCCTCCGATATAGCCGACGATTCCGCACATGGCGTCCTTTCATCTACCTGTATAGATGCGTTTTACAAGACTCTTTCGGCAAGAGGAATCCTGGTTCGGGCTGAAACCTTCGCCCTCTCCATCGAGAGTCTGTCCGCCCCCGGTGTCGATCGCGCTTCCAGAAGCAAGGGTCATCGCCACGCCGCGCCCATCGTGCGTCCGCGGAACACCTTTCCCTTTCCGGCGCAAGGGCTTCCTAGCTTTCGCGGTTGACGGGCTTGGCTTCCTCCGACTTCGGATGCAATACTCATGGTGAATGGACGACTTCCACTGCTCCTTTTGCCAGAAGCGCCGGCGTGAGGTGCGGAAGCTTATTTCCGGCCCGCGCGTCTTCATCTGTGACGAGTGCGTAGCTCTGTGCAACGACATCATCGCCAAGGAAGAGGCGGCGGAGCGTCCACGTTATCCCCGCCCGCGCGAAGTCTACGACGAGGTCGATCACTATGTGATCGGTCAGAACCGCGCCAAGAAGGCCCTGGCCGTGGCCGTGTACAACCACTACAAGCGCATCGGCCAGCACGGTAAGCCCGGGGACACCGAGATTCAGAAGGGCAACATCCTGCTCATCGGCCCCACCGGCTGCGGCAAGACCCTGCTGGTGCAGACCCTGGCTCGCAAGCTGGACGTGCCCTTTGCCATGGCGGACGCCACCACCTTGACCGAGGCCGGCTACGTGGGCGAGGACGTCGACAGCGTCATCAAGGCCCTGTACCGCAACGCCGGCAACGATCCGGAAAAGGCGGCGCGTGGGATCGTGTGCATCGACGAGATCGACAAGATCGCGCGCAAGGGCGGCGGTCCCTCGGTCACGCGCGCTGTCTCGGGCGACGGCCTGCACCAGGCCCCCCTCAAGACCCTCGAGGGCAAGCAGGCCACCATCACCCCGGATGGTGCCCGCAACCGTCCCCAACAAGAGTTGGTACAAGTCGATACCACCAACATCCTATTCGTATGCACAGGGGCCTTCAACGGACTGGAGGAGTTGGTGCGAAGGCGCGTGGGCACGCGAGGCCTGGGCTTCGGCGCGGCCATCAGCAAGAGCGACGAATCCAAGAACGAACTGCGCGCCAAGGCACGCACCGAGGATCTGATCAAGTTCGGCATGATCCCCGAGTTCATGGGGCGCTTGCCCATCATCGTGGCGGCTGATGAGCTGGACGTGGATGCCCTGTCCGAGATTCTGTGGAAACCCAAGAACGCGCTGGCCAAGCAGTACGAGCGCTTGCTGGAGCTGGAAGGGGTCAAGCTGCGGTTCACCGAGGATGCCCTGCGCAGCGTGGCCGAGGAAGCCGCGCGCCGGAAGTCCGGGGCGCGCGGGCTGCGCGCCATCCTGGAAGAGGTCATGCTCGACGTGATGTACGAAATACCTTCGCTTAGCGGGGTAACTGAGTGTGTCGTGACCCGCGAAGTGTCGTGTCACGCAGCCGCCCCCAGTTGGTTCGAGAGAAGAAGGCGTCGTAGGCTCCGGGTTCAAGCTCTTGTCGTCCGAGCTAAACTTGCCGGGCCCGAGTACCGAAGTTCATCTGTAGCATCCATGTTCACCATCCGTGTGTCGAAGCGAGGAGAATCATGCTGAGCGACAATCAGAAGAAGGAAATCCGAGGGGTGTTGGAGGGGACCAAAAAGCGTTTGGCACGCACGGGCCAGGATGCGCTTAGCTATTCCATGAATCACGAACGCAACATCGGCCGCGATTCCATCGATGAGTCCATGGAAGAAGAGATCTTCTCGACCGAGATGCGCCTGCACGACCGCGAGAAGTACCTGCTGAGCAAGATCGAAAAGCAGTTGCTTCGACTGGATGCCGGGAACATCGATGTCTGCGAGTCGTGCGGCGAGTCCATTTCGTTCAAGCGCCTGATGGCCCGACCGGTGACCACGCTTTGCATCGACTGCAAGGAGCAGATCGAGCGCGAAGAGGCTGCGGTCGCGCAGGCAGGTCGCGGCGGGGTCCTGGAGGCGGGCGGCGAGGAAGGCGCCGGCATCTCCGGCGACGAATAGTCATCGTTCCTTAATTTCGCCCCGCAGCGGATGGCAGTCGACTGTCCGCTCGGTCTGCTATATAGTCCTTTCCCTTCCACCATTTACGGCCTGATCTGATGCCCGAGAGTCGCTATCGCATTACTGAGCGCATCGCCGCTGGTGGCATGGCCGAGGTTTTCAAGGGAGTGGCGGAGTCGCTGCAGGGGTTCCGCAAGAGTGTCGCCATCAAGCGCATTCTCCCCAACCTCACCAAGAACCAGAAGTTCGTCACCATGTTCTTGGACGAGGCGCGGCTATCGCTGTTCTTGCAGCACGCCAACATCGTCCAGGTCTTCGACATCGGACACGCCGACAACACCTACTTCATCGTCATGGAGTTCGTGGATGGCGTGGACCTGAAGGCGATCTATAATATAATCGGCCGTTTTT
>CAZHUY010000023.1:0-27813 GCA_964535465.1 uncultured Myxococcales bacterium | reverse complement strand
CATCTTCGAGTGGCGGCGCCGCATCCGCAAGCGCCTGACCATCGGCCAGTGCATCTATATGATCATGGAGGTCTGCAAGGGGCTGGCCTACGCGCACGATCTGCTCCACCCCGAGACCGGAAGACCGCTGGGCATCGTCCACCGCGACATCTCTCCCGCCAACGTCCTGATCTCGCGCAACGGCGAGATCAAGTTGGCCGACTTCGGCTTGGCCAAGGCCGCCAGCCAGGTCGAGGCCACCGACCCGGGCGTGGTCAAGGGCAAGATGAGCTACCTGTCGCCCGAGGCGGCGCGGGGCGAAAACGTCGATCACCGGGCCGACATCTTCGCGGTGGGCATCCTGCTCTACGAGGCGCTGACCAGCAAACGCCTGTTCTACGGCGAGAGCGACTATCAGACGGTCGAGATGGTCCGCAACGCCAAGATCCCCTCGATCTCGCAGCAGAACCCCGAGGTCGAGCCCGAGTTCGAGGAGATCGTGCGCAAGGCCTTGGCCCGGCGGGTGGAGGACCGCTTCCAGACCGCGACGGATCTGCAGGACGCCTTGGCCCACTACTGGTTCTCGCGCGGCCTCAAGATGATTCAGCGGGACATCGCGGATTTGGTGCGCGCCTGTCAAGACGATCAAGCCACGGTTTCCACCGGCGGCCGCGTCAAAAAGCCCAATCTCATCGACACCATCCTGCATGAGCAGTTGGACGCCTTCACCTCGGTGGGTTTCGACGGGACCACGCCCGGCCCAGAGGCTGACAGGATCACCGAGCAGCAGGCCGTGCACAGGCCTACCGGGGGATTCATCGACCCGCGCGCCTGGTCGCAGGAGACGGATTGGCCGGCTCGGCGTACCGGGGCTCAGCCGATCATGAAGCCGGCCCGTGACACGCGTCAGGCCCCGGCGGTTCGCAACAGCGTCGGAATGGCCACGCCCAGCGCGCCCGCGCGTGCTCTTCGGACGGCAGCCAACCAGCCAGGCACGGGTTCATTTGCCGCCATGTCCAGGCCCACCACCGGACCGAACCCCACCATCCCCGCGCCTATTCCCTCGCCCGAGGCGGCCATACCTTCCCCCGTGCCTCAGCAGGGCATCGCCTCTCGCATCGGCAAACCCGGCAAGGGGCTGCTCATCGGGGTCATGTTGGCCGCGCTCATAGCCGGCGCGCTGCTCGCATGGGTCCTCGTGGGCCGATAGGTCCGCTACAGGGCTTTCCTGATGAGCTCGTCGATACGCGTGCGGGGCACAGCGCCCACCAACTGACCCACCACCTGGCCACCTCGGAACATCAGCAGGGTGGGGATGCTGCGAATCTCCATCTGGGTAGACACCTGGGGATTGGCATCGATGTCGAGCTTGCCCACCTTGATCTTGCCGGCGTATTCCTTGGCCAGAGCCTCGACGTGAGGGGCGATGGCACGACAGGGCGCACACCACTCGGCCCAGAAATCCAACAAGAAAGGGACGGGGGACTTCGCCACCTGGCTATCGAAGTTGCTGTCTGTCACCGTTACGATCTCTTGGCTCGCCATAGTGCGGCTCCTCTACCACAGGGATCTCGATCGGGGGAGGGCGAATCTGCACAACCCGCACGGTTAGATGCGCCACATGGCCATGTGGTTTGTGGGCACAGGCAGGCGTGCTATTTTTCACGCGTTCGCGACCTCAACATGGCGATAAAGCTTTTCATCCCCCAGGAAGATTTCGATTCCTGGCTGTCTGCCGAGAAGGTGAGTCTCGAAGGCGAGATCTTGTCTCTCTTGGGCACCAACATCTCCTTGCGTCTGGTGCCGGGCTGCCACTTCAAGGGCGTGCAGGCGGGTCATGACGAGCAGGGCTTGCTTGGCAAGGTCAAGGCCAAGGCTGCCCTGGCGGCCATGGGCGCCGAGGTGTACCTGGACTCGGTCATCCTGGGCGAGACGGCGTACGAGGTCGAGGCGGGGTTCGTGGCCAAGCCCGTGGGTGCCGTCGCATCCGATGTGGCGATCCGATCGGCCATCGCCCGAATCTGATCGAGGTGGGGGGTGGGGGTGAGCCAGGAACGCGTGGTGATTGGCACCAGGGGAAGCGCCCTGGCCCTGTGGCAAGCCGATCACGTCAGCGCTCTGCTCAAGACCGCGCATCCCGGCCTGCAGGTCGAACGCACGGTCATCGTGACCACGGGCGATCGCACGACGCAGGGGCCGCTGTGGCAGGCCGGTGGCAAGGGCGTGTGGGTCAAGGAGATCGAGCAGGCTTTGCTGGCCGGCACCATCGATTTGGCAGTTCACAGTCTGAAGGATGTTCCGGTCGAGCTGGCCTGCGGACTGATGGTGGCCGCCATTCCCGAGCGCGCCGATAACCGGGACGCCCTGGTCAGCCGTGACGGCTCCAGTCTGGCGAACCTGCCGGCGGGCGCCCGCGTCGGGACGACCAGTCTGCGTCGCGTGTGTCAGGTCAAAGCCCTGCGGCCCGACCTGCGCCTGGAGACCCTGCGCGGCAACCTGGATACACGTCTGCGCAGGGTGGCCGATGGCGTGGTCGATGCCGCCGTCCTGGCCTGCGCCGGGCTGGATCGCCTGGGCTTGCAGGACCGCATCGCCGAGCGACTTTCCATCGAGGACATGCTGCCCGCCATCGGCCAGGGCGCGCTGGCCATCGAGATCCGAGCGACGGACCAGCGGGTGCGGGCGCTCGTGCGGGCCCTGGCCAGCAGCGAAGCCGAGATCACGGTGGCGGCCGAGCGGGCTCTGCTGCGTCGCCTGGGGGCTGGTTGCCGCACACCGGTGGCCGGATGTGCCCGCATGCAGCAGGGACAGCTCCAGGTCATGGGTCTGGTCGGCCGTCCCGATGCCTCGGTTATCCTGCGCGAGTCGGTGACCGGGCCCGTGTCGCAGGCCGAGGCTTTGGGAACCGCCCTGGCCGAGGCCCTTCTGGCGCGGGGCGCAGACGGCATTCTGGCCGAACTGGGCTGACCGCCGCCGGGCCACGGCAATCAGTTTTTGTACCAAACCGCCGAACGACCTTATGATCTGTCTTTGACGGAGTAAGCCGTTGGCTAGATACATTGCCGGATTCGCAGCCGCGTGGCTTGTGGTGGGCTGCGCTCATCGTGGGTCTGACCAGACCCAGGTGGCGGAGCTCAACCGCAACATCGAATCCCTGCGTGTGCAGAACGCCGAGTACGCCAAGCAGGTCGAGGAGTTGGAGAATCGGGTTTTCATCCTGACCGATCAGTTGGAGAGCCGGAAGGTCGACGAGCAGAAGGTTGCGATTCCCCAACTGCCCACCGTGAGGCTGCACCCGGAATCCGAGACCAGGGCAGCCCCGCAGGATCTGGCGCCCGCCACCACCATGATCGGGCCCGAAGCCGATATCGAGTACGCGGGAGAAGCGGCCCAACCCAGCGGCGATCGACCGGTCCTGCGCCTGCATGGCGACGAGGGATCAGCCCGCATAGAACGCATCTCCGAACGCCCGGCGAGAAATGAACGGCCGGCGCCGCTTGCGCGCGAAGGTCAGGGTTCGTCAGGCCGCCCCGCGCGTGCGGGCGACGCGGACTCGGTCAAGCTCTACCGGGATTCGTACCGGATCTTGAACCAGGGCAAGCACGACGAAGCCGCCGAGGGTTTTCGCGAGTTTCTACGGCGCTTCCCCAATCACGATTTGACGGACAATGCCCAATACTGGTTGGGCGAATGCGCCTACGATCGCAAGGACTACAGCACGGCGGTGCGTGAGTTTCGTCGCGTGGTGGAGCGATTCCCCCGGGGAAACAAGGTTCCGGACGCCCTGCTCAAGATCGGTTTCTCCTACCTGGCCTTGGGTAGTATCGATGCGGGCAAGCAAACCCTCGAACAGCTCGTTCGATCCTATCCTCGCCACGAAACCGCGGCCTTGGCCACAGCCCGCCTGGCTGAGCTGGAACGTACCGGAGCCGCACTGCCCTCGTCCCCCGCTCCGTCTCTGCACGCCAAGACCACGCATGTCCCTCAGGAGGCCCCGTGAGGCTAACCCAACTGTCCGCCATCTTCCTTGCCAGCTCGTCGATCTTCCTATCATCGGGTGTGTCGGCGCAAAAACCCGCCACCGCTCCCTTGCCGGATATTCTGCCGGACGACGGTGCATCGATCCCCGCCCTGGCGCCGGCCGGTGAACGCGCCGTCCACAAGGGTTCGAAGTCCATCGGCGACAACCGCAAGGATCCCCTCACCAAGCGGATGGAAGAGACCTCGGCCAGCTTGTCCCCTCCGGGCGGCGTGTTGGGACAAGAATCGAACACCGGTTCCGAGTTGATGCCCAACCGCGAGGCCGGCGTCGAGCCGGCGCCTTCGGGTGCGGGCGTGCACATCGTGCAGAAGGGCGACACCCTGTGGAGTCTGTGTTCTCGCTACTACGCTGACCCCTGGCGCTGGCCGCAGCTGTGGGCCTCGAACCCGGCCATCACCAACCCCCACTGGATCTTTCCCGGCGATGTGATTCGCCTGGGCAACGCGACTGCCAGCGAATCCCCCGTGCCCTTCGCTGGCCCTGAGCAGCCCGCGGACGGGCATGGCCAGATGATGGCGGATCGTCTGGCGGCCCTGAACAGCAACGCCTTGGTCCTGCGTGAGATCGGGTTCATCGAAGCCAGTGACCTGGCCCAGGCCGCCACGGTCTCGGGCTCGCGCGAGGAGAAGATGATCCTGGCCACCAGCGATCAGGCGTATCTGCGCTTTCCCAAGGAGCGCCCGCTCAAGGCGGGGGATCGCTACTCGGTGTTCGAGACCGATCTGGAGAATCCGGTGAAGGATCCCGACACCGGCAAGACCTACGGTTACCTGGTCAAGGTCCGGGGCGATATCGTGGTCGACCAGATCGCGGGTGCCGATATCGCGCGCGGGACCATCACCGATTGCGTGGACACCATCGAACGGGGGGCGCGCGTGAGCTCAGCCATCCGCCAGTTCCGCCGGGTCGAGCCGCGCCCCAGCGAGGTGAACTTGGAGGGACGCATCGTGGCGGCGTTCTCGCCGGCGCAGTTCCTGGCCGCGGAGCGCTTCGTGGTCTTGAACCGGGGACGGCGGGACGGCGTGCAGGTCGGCAACCGGACCTTCGTGATCCGACGAGGGGATGGCTACCGGGGCGTGTTGGAGGGGTGGGAAAAGATGGATCCCACCATGCCCAAGGAGGTGGTGGGTGAGGTATGGGTCATTGACGTGCGCGAACACGCCTCCGTCGCCTGGATCGCCCGCAGCACCAAGGAGCTGAAGGTGGGCGAGGTCCTGGAAATGCGCAAAGGCTACTAGGACTCCCAGACCAAAAGCACGCTCTGATTTGCCTAGGCACCGGAATCGATGGGGAATTCCACTCGCCCATCGAGCCTGTCTCCCTTTGCGCCGTTCGCCGGTTTGACAAAGAGCCAGATTAGCAACACCGAGCCGACCATCATCGCGCCCACGAGGGTTGCCGTGAAGAAGGGGCTGCTTCTGCCATCGAGCCAGCGGATGGCCAAGCCCATGATGGGCCAGAGCAAGAACTCGATGTCCGCGAGGACGTAGTGGCCGGCGGTCATGCCGCCCTCGCCTCTCACGTGCGCGAGCCGGACGTAGAAGAGATTGTAGGCGGTGAAAAGCGAAAGGCCCAAGGCCGGGCTGGGGACGAAACCAGCCATCACGCCCGCGAGCAGGAGGGCCTGCGCCACCACGCACAGCAGGTAGAGCAGCCCTATCGTCCGCTTCCACCCGAGTGCCACGGGAATGGTCTTGAGCCCGTCCCGTCGGTCGGATCTGACGTCCCTCAGGTCGTAGAAGATTGCGTTGGCCAGTAGTCGGACGTACAGGAAAGCCATAATCGCCGGCAGAAAACCCGCCAGGGCTCGCGCGGTGTACATCTCGTACAGGAGCGCGATGGTCAGCACCCAGACGCCGGTTACATAGTAACTCTTGAAGCCGGTGAGGTACCGGGTCACGCGCTTGAAGAACACCGTGTAGAGGGCCCCCGCGGCCAGCAAGATTCCCACGGCCATGGCGAGCCCTGGGAATCGGCGATGGTAGGCAGCCATCAGGGTGACCAGCAGCGCGAGGTAGCCACCGATCAAGTACGGATACGCTCTGGCTCGCCTTCGCAGATGCCTTGCTCGCTCGGGCTGCTCCAGTCGGTCCCGGCACATTCCGTGGTGGTAGTCGTGGGCGTACACGACCAGTGGGATCAGATAGGCTATGGCCAGCAGGGTGAGATCCGCAGTGTCACCACTGATGAGCCCAAGCGTGAAGACGAGGCATGGGGCTATGAGCGCGGGTATGTGGCCTCCATGCATGAACTCACTGGCTACTGCTCGCGCGAGGCTCTTCGTGTTCATGGTCGCAATTCCGAGGGCCGGTCAACGTAGGACCGTCGACCGGTGGTCGTCAACTCGAACCGTCAGACTGGAGACGATCTTTTGGGGGACCCATCTGCTACAGCATGCTCGCCCCACGCGTCGGGGGCGGCGTGGTCGCGGAGACGGATGGGTTCGAGACTGGCAGTTACAGCGTGAGATGCAGACCGCACATGAAGCCCACGCTAGAGGCGTCTACCTTGGAATCTTCGAACGAGTAGGTGAGGGATGTGTAGCGCAGGCCAAAGTCAATCGCGAAGGATTGAGTCTGGCGATAGTAGACGGTGATTTCGCCTGTGCCGCCCCAGGAGCTATCGAATTCGGCGTGCCCCGAGACATCACCATCGCCAGATAGGCTGACACCAAGATCCTTGGTGAGGCCGCCAGCAAGACGCACGCTCCAGCGCTCGCTCGCTGCCAGGAGCATATGAAGGGTGGTTATCAGCGGAAAGCGAGAAAGCGAGATGCTGCCGTTCTTCGCACTGATTTCGACACCCTTCCAGCCAGCCTCGACCCCTCCGCCGAAACCGATATTCTCAGACGCCCACAACGGGGTCACCATCGCGCCGAGCGCCAAAACGCCCCCCTTGCCCGCGTCGATTGTTCGCTCTTCTCCGTTGCTCATCCTGGCGCGAATCAGGTTATCGCCCCCAAAGGCGAAGCCAACTCGGAAACCCAGCGCCCACATCATTCGCATCGAGCCCATCGGCTCCTCGCGCAACCTCGCGGACGGTTGCCGTTCGTCGGGTTGCGGGGGATCCTCCCAATCAGAGGCAAGCTGGGACCCAGTGCCTGCCTTTGGCGTGACCGGCTGCCCGTCCGCAACCGCAGGTGGAGCAGCCGTAGCGCAAAGGGCTTGCACCGGAGCGAGGACGTTTGCGTCGGTCACCTCAGGCTGCAACTGACCGCCCACGCGTGCGACCTTGAGCCGATACGTGTGACCTGCTTCCGTCGTCAAGCACGCCTTGACTCTCACCGAAGCCGACTGGCCTGGTCCGGTTGCCACGTTCGATGGTACTAGCAGGACCTCATGGCTTCCGGGCAACACCATGTACCTCGTGCCATCCGGTGCGTTCCTCGCATCGATGCGAAGGATTCTTGCCTGGTCAGTCTCGAGAGCGGACAGCTGGGCCGCGGGCCTCCGTTTGCCGTTGTACATAGCAACCGAACAGCCGCTCGCTCCGAGGAGCAAGCCCGCGGCCAAGAGCACCATCCGGCGGAAACATAGGAACGACCGCATCGGTTCTCCTCAGAAGATGGATGCGATAGTAATCAAGATCGCCGTGGTGCACAATTCGGCGTGCGTCATCGACGCCGTCGAGCGCGGACCCGAAGAATTGCCCGGTTGGCGCCAGCGCCACAGTAGGTGGTGGATAAGGTATGGGTTACTGACGTGCGCGAACACGCCTCCGTCGCCTGGATCGCCCGCAGCACCAAGGAGCTGAAGGTGGACGAGGTCCTGGAATGCGCAGAGGCTACTGGTGGCAAACGGCTCCCCTCGCATGACCAGGCTCGACCCGCAAGCATGCTAAACCACTGTCTTTTTGCTTCCGCTGCTTGATCTTCGGTCAGGCTGGCGCTATCAGCATGCCTTCCGATGCATGTGGTCGACAACCCAGGCGCGTTTCGTCCGACAAGTCGGATCATGCCCGACTTGCATAGGTTCGCGACCCCCGAAGTCCCCCTGACGGGGGCTTCCATCGGCAGGGGTGATGCCGGCTACCCGGCTCGCCTGCTGGCGCTCGCCAATCCGCCCGACGCCCTTTGGGTGCGGGGGCGCTTGCCTGCCCCGGGACAGCGCACGGTGGCGTTGGTGGGGTCCCGCAAGGCAACGGGGGCCGGGTGTGCTCGGGCGCGTGCCCTGGCAGCCGCGCTGGCCAGGCGAGGCCTCCTCATAATATCCGGCGGGGCGTTCGGGATCGACGCGGCGGCGCACGAGGGTGCGTTGTCGGCCGAGGCGCCCACCTTCGCCGTGCTGGGTTGCGGGGTGGACGTGACCTATCCCGATCGCCATGGTCCGCTGTTTTCGCGCATCTTGGGCCAAGGAGGCCTGCTGACGGAATACGCGCCGGGGACGCCGCCGCGTGCCGGACAGTTCCCCGCACGCAACCGCATCATCGCCGCCCTGGCGGATGCGGTCGTGGTGGTCGAGGCGGCCTATCGCTCGGGTGCGCTCATCACGGCGTCGCTGGCCAGAGGACTGCGCATCCCCGTCCTGGCCTTTGCGGGCAGTCCAGGAACCGACAGCCTGTTGCAGCGAGAGCTGGCGATGGCGCTGGCCGATACGGACGATGTGGAGGCGGTGTTGGCCGGTAGGCCTGCCGCGCGGCTCGCCGCTCCCGTTTTGGCCGGAACCGCGGCCGTCCTGTTTTCCGCCCTGCGCGAGGAGGCGTCCACCCCGGGCCTGCTCAGTCGCAAGACCGGGCTGCCCCTGCCGGCCGTCATGGCCGCCCTAGCCGAAGCCGAGCTTGACGGATGGTTGTTCCGTGGGCCAGGCAATCAATTCGAGGTCATTCGACGTGGCTGTTAGCAAGAAAGCAAAGAAGAAGTCCGACGCACCTGCGGCAGCCAAGAAGCCGAGGAGCAAGAAGCCCGCAGCCGTCGTGGCCGACGCGGAGACACCGGTCGAGACGAAGACGGCCAGCAAGAAACGTGGCAAGGGCCCCGGAACCTTGGTGGTCGTGGAATCGCCGGCCAAGGCCAACACCATCAAGAAGTACCTGGGCTCGGGCTTCGTGGTCAAAGCCTCGGTGGGTCACGTCAAGGATCTGCCCAAGGCCACCATGGGCATCGACGTCAAAAAGAACTTCCAGCCCGAGTACGTGGTCATCGAGGGCAAGAAGAAGGTCATCTCCGAGATCAAGGCCGCTGCCAGCAAGGCCGGCCAGGTGCTGCTGGCGCCCGACCCCGATCGCGAGGGAGAGGCAATCGCCTGGCACATCGCCGAGGAGATCCGCCCCGCCAATTCCAACATTCACCGCGTGCTCTTCAACGAGATCACCAAGAAAGCGGTGAACGAGGCTATTTTGCACCCGCTCGAGCTCGACATGCGCAAGTTCGAGTCGCAGCAGGCGCGGCGCGTGCTCGATCGACTGGTGGGCTACGAGATCAGCCCAGTCTTGTGGTCCAAGGTGCGGCGCGGGTTGTCGGCGGGGCGCGTGCAGTCGGTGGCCGTGCGTTTGGTGGTGGATCGCGAGGCCGAGATCAAGGCCTTCCGTCCCGAGGAATACTGGACCATCGGTGCCCAGGTCGAGGGCAGCGTTCCCCCGCCCTTCGCCACGCGCGTGGTGAAGCTGGACGGCGAGAAGGTCGAGCTGAAGGACGAGGGGCAGGCGCGCGCCGTGGTGGATCTGCTGTCGCAGGCCGCGCTGCGGGTCAGCGGGGTGGAGCGCAAGGAGCGCAAGAAGAATCCGCCGGCGCCCTTCATCACCTCGCGCTTGCAGCAAGAGGCGTCGAGCAAGCTGCGCTTTTCACCCAAGCGGACCATGGCGCTCGCGCAGCGCCTTTACGAAGGTATGGAGCTGGGTGACGAGGGGCCGACCGGTCTCATCACCTACATGCGTACCGACTCGACCCGTCTGTCCGACGATGCGGTCCGCGAGGTGCGCGAGTTGATCAAGAAGCGCTACGGCGAGAGCTCATGCCCGGCCGAGCCCAACGTGTTCAAGAGCAAGAAGTCGGCCCAGGACGCGCACGAGGCTATCCGGCCCACCATGCCCGATCACGATCCCGAGACGGTGCGCCGCCTGCTCACGCAGAGCCCGGGCGGTCGCGACGCGCGCGAGATCGAGGATCTCATCAAGCTCTACACCCTCATCTGGAATCGCTTCGTGGCGTGCCAGATGACGCCCGCCATCTTCGACCAAACCATCATCGACATTTCGGCGGGCCGCGTGGGTCTGCGTGCCAATGGACAGGTCATGCGGTTCCCCGGGTACCTGGCGGTCTACGCCGAGACCCAGGAGGACAACGTCAGCAGCGAGGATGACGCCGCGGGGACCTTGCCCGACATCCACGAGGGCGAGGACCTTCGCCTGCTGGGTTGCACACCCGAGCAGCACTTCACCCAGCCGCCGCCGCGCTATTCCGAAGCCAGCCTGGTGCGCGAGCTGGAGGAGAAGGGCATCGGCCGTCCTTCGACCTACGCCACCATCCTGTCGACCATCCAGGATCGCGGCTACGTCGAGAAGAAGGAGGGACGCCTGGGGCCCACCGAGCTGGGCGTGGTGGTCAACGGCCTCTTGGTCAAGAGCTTCCCCGAGATCGTCAGCACCGACTTCACCGCCCAGATGGAAGAACGGCTGGACCAGGTGGAAGAAGGCGCGGTCGATTGGGTCAAGCTGCTGAGCGATTTCTACGGGCCCTTCGAGAGCGACGTGGCACGCGCCAAGGTCGAGATGCGCGACCTGAAGCGTGAAGAGGAACCCACCGAGGAAGTCTGCGAGAAGTGCGGCTCGAAGATGGTCATCAAGTGGGGCCGCAATGGCTACTTCTTGGCCTGTGCGGGATACCCCGAGTGCCGCAACACCAAGGAATACACGCGCAACGCCGATGGCAGCCTGACCGTGTTGCCCACCACGCGTCCGTCCGACCAGACGTGCCCCAATTGTGGCTCGCCCATGGTCATCCGACGCGGCCGCTTCGGCGAATTCCTGGCGTGCTCGCGCTACCCCGACTGCAAGACCACCAGCCCGGTGTCCCTGGGCGTGAACTGCCCGCGCCCGGGGTGCAGCGGCTACTTGACCGAGAAGCGCTCGCGCAGGGGCAAGGTGTTCTTCGGCTGCTCCAACTACTCCAAAACCAAATGCGACTTCGTGTCGTGGGATCGTCCTCTGCCCAAGCGTTGCCCCCAGTGCGACGCCGCCTTCGTGGTTCAGAAGGTGTCGCGCGCGGGGACGCGCCTGCGCTGCCTGTCCGAAGGGTGCGGCTGGACCGCCGATCCCGACGACAACGCCGACTCGCCCGAGACCACGCCCGTGCCCGAGATCAAGGCGATCTGAATCGCGCCCCCCGGGAGTGACGTCGATCGCGCTGGTCTTGGCCCATGGCGGGTCATGACTCGTCATGGTGCCTTGCGGCCGGCCGGCGCGTGAGGCGCTTCGCTTTTCCGCCCGTGCTGGTCCAGACTAGTTGAGGAGATGGAGCATGAGTGAGGAAAGGCGGAAGGTCGCCGTGGTGACCGGGGCGAACGGGGCCATAGGCCAGGCCATTTGCCTCGGCATGGCGCGCAAGGGTTTCGAGGTGGTCATGGTGTGTCGCGATTTGGAGCGAGGGCGGCACGTTGCCGACCAGGTGGCCATGGCCGAGACCAGTGCCATCCTGCGCACCGAGATCGTCGACCTCTCCCGCAGATCCGAGGTGGGGGCCTTCGCCGAACGCTGGAAAGGACCGCTGACCGTCCTCATCAACAACGCGGCCATCGCTCCGCCCCAGCGTCGCGTAACTCCCGAGGGCCTCGAGCTGGTGTTCGCCACCAATGTGCTCAGCTACGTCTGGATGATGCGAGGATTCGAGAAAATCCTGCGCGCCTCCGCCCCGGCTCGCGTGGTGAACGTGGCCAGCTATTGGGCCGGCGATCTGGACCTGGCCGATCTGCAATTCAGGCGGCGCCCCTACGACAACGACATGGCCTACCGCCAGTCCAAGCAGGCCAACCGCATGCTCACCGTGGCCTACGCCGGGCGTTGGTCGGCGCGCGAGATCACGGTGAACAGTTGCCATCCCGGCGATGTGCCTTCGGCCTTGTCTCATTCGCTGGGCTTCGGGGGCGGTGATACCGCCGAGCAAGCGGCCGACACTCCGGTGTGGCTGGCCACCGAGCCCAAGCTGTACGGCGTGACCGGCAAGTACTTCGCCCGTCGGCAGGAACAGACATGCGAATTCGCGTCGAATCGTCAGGCCATCGCGGCGCTCGACGACATGTGCATGCGGCTATAGGAGATTGAGGGCACAGGTGAGCCAAGCTGGCCGGGCTAGCTGCGTTTGCGCCAGGAGGACTCGAAATCGTCGATCAGGTCGCCCAGGTAGTCTTGGCCCAGGCCGATGAGGCCCTGCTCGACGACGTGGGCGGCGCGATCGAGCCAGGTGCGCTCTTCCTCGCTCTCCTCGGGCGGCCAGCCCACGGCCGCCTCGGGGTGGCCGCTGGTGCGCAACCAGCGCTCCGCGTAGCGGGTCAGGCTGCGCGAGACCCAGGCCGGGGCCTCGACCACCGAACGTCCCAGGATGCGGCCGCCTTCGCGAAACGCCCCCACCAACTTGGTCTTCGAGGTGCGGCTCACCGAGGCGTGGATGTGCTGGCGCAGCTCGGCCGCCTGGGCCCGCGTGAGAGGACCACCCACGTGCAACTTCGCGCAGTAGTGATCGAAGAGCGTGGCGATTTGGAAGATGGTGGCCATCTCCTCGGCGCCGCGGCCCGCGGCCAACAAGGCGAAGAACTTGCGCCAGGCCAGCCTGAGCGCCAGCAGCGTGGCCGCGGTCAGGGTGATGTTGCGCATGGCCGAGCTGCCCTTGTCCTCGGCCAAAACCTCGGCCGCGTTCGTGGGCAGATCGACGCCACGGGTGGCCGCCAGTTTGATGTAGAGCCCGGCGCGCACCCGGCCGGCCACCAGATCATCCATCACCGGTACGGGAATGAGTCCGCCCAGGGCCGAGGCCAGCATCGATCGCCGCACGATCAAACGTCGGTTCTGTGCCAGATGGTCGAGCTGGCCAGGATCGCGAGTCGCGACCGGCTCGGCCCCCACCGGGTCATTCGTCTCATCGCGGTTCATGGCTTCTTCCCGACGGGGGCGGCCGGCGTTTTGGCGGTGTTGGGCGCGGCTCGTTTGGTCGGCGCCCGCTTGGGTGGCGCGGGTGGTGCGACACGGCCGCCCAGGCCGGCGAGCAAGGCGCGTTCGTCCAGAATGGTCCGCTGCCGCACCGGCAAGTCATCGGCATCGGGCATGCTCACCAGCGGGACCGCACCCGCCTGATCGACCTGGGCTTCGACCGCGATCTCGCCCTCGACCGGCCCGGAGTCGCGCTTGGCCTGGAAACGCGCCTTGAGGGTGAAGCCGCGCAAGCCACCGTCCTTCATGCGCGCCTCGCCGGTCAGAGCCTCGACCTCGATGCTCTCGTGCCATTTTTTCAGATCGGTGGTCGCGGGCACCACGGGGCCGGGCGCGGTTCGGCGGCCCAGACGCAAGACATCGCCAGCGGGCTCGACGGACAGATAGCGAGAGACCACGTCCCAGGCGGTCCAAGGCTGACCCACGGCCTCTTCCAGAAAGCGGCGAGGCTCGGGATCTTGGGCCGGGCGGCGGATCATCTTGGCGTAGCGCAAGGCCACGCCCAACTCGTTGCCCACGCGTACCACCTCGCGCCCGCCGTCCTGATCGTTGGTCTCCAGCAGACGGAAATTGCCCTCCTTGTCCAACCACAGATCGGTTGTGGTGGTGATGGCGTCCTTGCTGGTGGCCTCTGCACCCGCCGGGGTGACGCGGAACATGATGGTCGCGTGGTAGTGCGCCCCCCCCCAACCGCGCAGGCTGGTCCACAGCGCCGCAGGCTGCACCGCCGCGCTCAGGGTTTGCAGCGCCGGCAGGCCTCTTTCGTCGGGGTTTCGTCCGCAGCCGCAAGCCATCGTGAGAACCAGCGCTGCGATCAGACGTTTGTTGGGCATCACCGGAGGGCAATCTAGCACGCTGGCCCTTGCTCGCCGGTGGAAGCACGTGATGATAACGTGCACACGTGGACGCCCTCCCCTCGCTTACATCACTTGGCATGCGCCTGGCAGGCACCCTGGCCGCGGCGGGTTTTGGCGCCCTGTGGGGCTCCTTCCTCAACGTGTGCATCGTGCGTGTTCCCGCCGGGATGTCGGTGGTGCGCCCGCCCTCGCACTGTTTTGCCTGCGGTGCGCGGGTGTGGGCGCGCGACAACATCCCCATCCTGTCGTACCTCCTGCTGCGTGGCCGCTGCCGTCACTGCGGCGCAAAATTTTCGGGGCGCTACGCCTTGGTCGAGGCCCTCATGGCCGCGCTCTCGGCGCTCGTCTTCTGGAACTTCGTGGTGGGCGAGCCGGGGGAGCCCGTGGCCTTGCACGTCGCGCGCTTCGCCACGTATTTCGCCTTCAGCGCCGTGCTCATCGTCCTGTCGTTCATCGACCTGGACACCAAGCGCCTGCCCGACGTGATCACCTTGCCGTCCATTGCCGTCTTCTTCTTGGCCGGCTTCGCCCTGCCCGACGT
Source organism: uncultured Myxococcales bacterium (assembly GCA_964535465.1). Classification (GTDB taxonomy): domain Bacteria; phylum Myxococcota_A; class Polyangia; order Fen-1088; family Fen-1088; genus Fen-1137. The sequence goes on along the minus strand of CAZHUY010000023.1, from coordinate 13,259 downwards.
GGTGTGGTGGGAGCGCGCCATCGGAGCGGCGGCCGGCTACCTGCTGGTGCGCCTGGTGGCGGATGGCTACTACTACCTGACCGGCCGTGAAGGGCTGGGCTTGGGCGATGGCAAGCTGCTGGCCATGATGGGCGCGCTTTTGGGCTGGAGGGCCATCCCCGCCATCGTGTTTCTCTCGTCGGTCGTCGGTATCTTGATCAGTGTGCCCGTGTTGTTCGCGCGTCGGCGCAAGGTCGCCTTTTCCTCCACTTCCGAGGCGTCATCGGGCGAGCAAGAGGCCGTGCCCTTGCGCCAGGTCGAGGTGCCCTTTGGCCCCTTCCTGGCTGGCAGCGCTCTGCTCTACCTGTTCGCGGGCAACGCCGCCTGGGCGCTCTTTCTCAACTGGATGAGCGAGTAGCCCCGCCGTCGAGCAAAGCCGGTCGGCGTCCGCAATTCACAAACAGAACCCCTGCTGAGTCCGAATCGTGAGAGTATTGCCGCGTTGTCTTGTCGAGGAGAACGTCGATGCGGCCCATGACCGGTTGGATCGGAAGCCTCAAGAGGATCGAAGGGCAAAGGCTGTTACTGTTCCTGTCCGTGGTGACGGTCGGCTGCGGGAGCGAGGCTGAAGACAGCCCCCCGGCCCCCGACGGCTCACCGGGCAGCAGCCTCGTTCGGCCGGACGCCGAAACCCCGCTTTCTTCGCCTGATGCGAAACACGAGGGGGCGATCGATTCGGGGTTTGGGGCGACGCTCGACTCCGGTGGGCCTCCGATTGTCGTCCATCCGGGTTCTCCGGTCGATGCTCCCCAGCGACCGCTCTGGCGCGACGCCGGCTCACCCTCGGAAGCCGGGGCGGACGCCTCGCCGGACGCCCCGCCGATCGTGGTCGAGGTACCCGATGGGTTCACACGGCTCCGTTTCCGCTGGCCCTGGAACGACCCGGCCAATGCCGAGACTCGCTATCCTGGCACGGCCTGTCCGATGGATTTCGCCAACAAGGTGGGCTTCTCGGTCCCGCCCTACCCCAGCAGCCTCAAGGTCACCGGGTTGGTCTCCGAGATGACCGCGGAGCTCGAGCTCCAGGACGGAAGCTGCCCTTGGTACGTCGTGCTGATTCCGGATGCGGCGTGGCCGACCACCGGGCCCAACAAGTACGTCGTGCTTCGCTATCCCGACGAGAGCAAACAGCTGTACACCAGCGGCATCGCCCTGCCGGCGCGCGATGTTTCGACTCGCGAATACTGGATCGCCTACGCCGGCGCGCCCGACAACACCATCGCGTCGTCCACCAAATGCATGGACTGGTCGCTGCAGAGCAAAGCCTATTTCGTCACCACGTCGAACCCGGGACCGGGTTACGGGAATTGCGGTGGCGGCGTGTCTCCGCCTGACCCGTGCAGCCCACCGCAGCCCGCCGGCTATCACACCGTGCACTTCCGTTATCCCTGGGCCGGCCAGAAGACCTTCACCCTGTTCCCCAATCCCACGATCCTGCCCTCCTGGCTGGAGCTGGAGGTGAACGGTTCCAGTGGCGCCTTCAAGGTCGTTTGCCAGCGCGAGCAGAACCGGCCGTGGTTCGAGTGTCCGGTGCCCGATGCGGCCTTCGGCGCCAGCACCACCTGGCGTGCCGTGGACAAACTGCACACCCCGGAATGGAACACGGTCAAACCGTGGCCCCTGCCGGCACAGCCCAAGGAGTATTGGATCCGTTGGTACTACGGCGCCCCGGATCTTCCGCGTAGCGCGGATCCGCCGAATTTCCAGGTGTTCGATTACTACCCCGATGGCAGCCACGGCGACTGGGCGGCCACCGGCACCTGGAACGACGCCATGTGTGCCCCCAAGCCGCCGGCCGCGTCGGTGACCGTGGGCTTCGGCAACGGCGCCTGGTTCCCCTACAAGCGGACCAGTTACACTTATCCCTACGGCGGCTCGCTGGCCTACACCTATCCCGAGGCGGCCAAGGTTCAGGACGTGCTCGATGCCTTCGTTTGGGAGCGCTATCAGCTCTGGAAGCAAAACCACATCAAGGAGGGCAGTGAGGCGTGTGGCGAGGGTACGGCGCGGGTGCACAGCGATATCCCCGCGGGAACGGTGAGCGAAGGCCAGGGTTACGGCATGGCCATCGCCGCGGCCATGGGCGACAAGGAACTGGTCGGCAAGCTGTGGCAGTTCGTCCGCCGCTTCCGATCGGCGAAGAAGTACTGCTTCACCATGGGATGGAATTGGCGGACGACCAGCCTGTGCCAGCCTGCCGACGAGAGCGGCACGGAGGACAGCGCCTTCGACGCCGACGCTGACATCGCCATCGGACTGGTCTATGCGGCCCTGCAATGGCCTGCCGAGTACACCCAGGTCGCCATCGATTGGATCGAGAGTCTGGAATGCGAGGTCAACGCCAATTTCGGCGACGGCTACAACTACCCGACCCCCGGCGATTCTTGGAACAAGACGTGCACCGCCGAGACGTGCGAGTTCGCGCCCAAGACGGCCAGCAACGTGACCATGGACTACTACCCGCCCGGATACTTCCGTGTGTTCGGCGATTTCCTGACGGCTCGATTGGGCAAGGACGCCCAGGCCAGCAACGGCCAGAGCTATCGCGACTTCTGGTACAAGACCGCCGAGACCGTGTGGGAGCTGGTCGAACGCTGCTACGACGCCGAGGGCGTGCACCCGGGACTGATGGGCAACGGTGGCACCATCGATCGGCCGTGCAGCGCGGGGGGCGGCGAGCCCTACGGGTGGGAGCGCGCGCTCTGGCGTCTGAGCATCGACGCGGCCTGGTTCGGCGACAACACCGGCCTGCCCGAAAACAAGCCCAAGTCGTCGACGCACTTCGGGACGAAGTCGCGCATGCAGGCCAAGATGGACAACATCCAGGGCTTCTTCGCGGGCTTCCATAAGAACAACCCGCCCGAGCCCAACGCCAACCGCTTCTCGACCCTCTGTCACCAACTGGGCACGGACGGCACGGTCAAGAACTGCGACCCGACCCTCGGGCACAACTCGTACACCGTGAACATGGCCATGGCCCCCTACGTGACCCTCTTCGATAACGGCGGCGAGACCTCGCCCAGCATTCGTCAGGAAGCCCTGGAGGAAGCGCTCTCCACCACCATGCGCAACGATCAATACTTCCAGGAATCGCTGGGCGTGTACTCGCTCTTGTTCCTGACCGGCAACTTCCCCAACCCGCTGACCGTTCCCAAGGACTAAAACGCCACGAACGGGCTCGCGCCGACAGGCGTGGGTTGATCCTCGATGGAGGTGTAGACGTTGCGGCCGTAGAAGAAAGGCACGCCGTAATCGAAGTAGCTGAAAAAGCCTGAGGTGTCCGACCCGGACTGCGGCGCCGAGCTGGGGCCGGTGAGGTTGTTGAAGGCCACGTTGTCGCCGCCCATTCTCACCAGGGTCAGGACGTTGGCGACCGAGAAGCGGATGGAGATCTCGTCCAGCCCGTAATAGCTCTGAGCCTCGGCCGTCACTGTCTTGGTCGAGGAGGGGCAGTAGAAGGCCTCGATGGGTTCATCGCAGGTGGGGATCTTGGCGGTCTCGCTGTCGAGGAAGTACGTGCCATTGGAGCCGCTGTCGATGAAGGCATCGGTCCACTCCTCGCTCTTGTAGCGGCTTTGGAACAGGCCGATCTTGTCGAGGCGAATCACATGCGCGTCGCCCAGGCCGTTGTTGTCGCGCGTGTCGATGCCGAACACCAAGGCACCCTCGACCCGTTCGGCGCCCTCCTCGGGGATGGGCGGCAGTTGGATGATGGTGCCGTTGTTGTCTTGCGCGAAGAGCGGCACGGGGTTGGTGAGCTGCTTGTCGAGCGGCATCGTGGTCGCCGTGCAGCCGCCTTCTTGCGCCGAGGCACAGGCGTAGTAGATCTTCGGGTTCCGGTAGCCGAGCGGCGGTTCGGGCGTGCAGGCCACGCCGCAATCCTGCCTTTGCATGCCGATGCCCAAGATGCCGTTGGCGCGCATGCTCTCGAGATCGCCGGCGTCGAAGCCGGTGCAGTCCGAGGGCACGGGAAAGGTGGCCTTGTCGATGATGTGCACGGCGAGGTTGCTGACCGACTTGGTCCCCATCCTGAAATCCGCCGTCGCCATCGGCCCCCAGGTGAAGCCGCCCACGAACTGGCCGCACGCGGCCAGGGCCACCCCTTGGTCGTTGCTGAGCGTGGGCAATTTCACCTTCAGCGCCGAACCCATGACCCGCAACCCCGACGAGCCGGTGTCCACCAGCACGTGCTCGATGTCCTGGCACTGATCCGTGCCGGGCACGCACAGGGTGACCGTGGCGAACAGACCATTGATGTAGACGAAGTCATCCAGCCCGAAGTCCACGTGCACCGGGACCACGTTGTCGGCAGGCGCGGCGATGGGGTGCTGGCCCGCGGTGGAGGCCCTGCCGCCTCCGCCGCCCCCGCCGCACGCCAAGCTCAGCACGATGGCCAGGAACAAGGGGCAGGCGCGCATCAGCGGATCTCGTCCGGAGAGAGGTCGCGCGGCAGGCGCTCGGGCAGATAGGCCCGTCCGTAGAAGGCGCGCTGTCGGCCGCTCATGTGAATGTACAGGCCGGGCAGCGAGATGTTGACGGGGCCGCGGGCCATCTTCTTGCGGGCCGCGTCCAGATAGACCTGGTACGAATCGCCCAAAAGCTGTCGCAGATCAGGGCGGAACGGACCTCGCCACGACACGCCGAAGACCTTGCCGTCCGGCCCCACGTATTCGCGCACCGTCGTGCCCGTGCCCGCGTCCAGCTCGTGCACCGTATAACCAGGGTTGCGCACGAGCTGCATGCGCGCGAAGGTGTGCTTCCCGTCCGCCACCGCCGGTTCGGGCTCGCCGCCTAGGGCCGCCCACGCGGGGGCGGCGCCCAGCCCCAGGCAGCCACACAATCCCCACCACAGAACTCGCGATGCCGTCTTCTTCATGTGAGCGCCTTTCTTCCGTGCGTTTCGGGGCGACGGTCCAGTCTACGCTGTCAGCTCGCTGCTGATGATTTGCAGTCGGCCCTCCAACTCGGCTCGAATCTCAGCCAGCCGTGCGGGGCTGTCGGCCTCGCAGCGCAGCACCAGCACCGGCCCGGTGTTGGATGCTCGCACCAGGCCCCAGCCGCCCGGGAAGCTGACCCGCGCACCGTCCACATCGACCACGTGGTGATCCTTGCGGAAGAAGGCCAGCGCGCGCTTGACCACCTCGAACTTGATGTCGTCCGGGCAGGGCATGCGGATCTCGGGCGTGTTGTGCATGACCGGCAGCTCGTCCACCAACGCCGAGAGCGGGCGCTCGCTGCGCGTGAGCAGCTCGACCATGCGCGCGGCCGCGTACACGGCGTCGTCATAGCCGAAGTAGCGGTCGGCGAAGAACATGTGCCCCGACATCTCGCCCGCCAACACCGCCTTCTCCTCGCGCATCTTGGTCTTGATGAGCGAGTGCCCCACCTTCCACATGATGGCGCGTCCACCGCGACGGTTGATGTCGTCGTACATGGCCTGGCTGCACTTGACCTCGCTGACGAAGGTGGCGCCCGGCCGCTCGCGCAGAATGTCGGCGGCGAACAGCATCATCATCTGATCGCCCCACACGATGCGGCCCGCGGGATCCACCACCCCCAGCCGATCCGCGTCTCCATCCAGCGCGATGCCCAACTCGGCCCCGGTGGCCTGCACGCGCGCGATCAGATCGGTCAGGTTGGCGGGCACCGTCGGATCGGGGTGGTGGTGGGGGAAAAGGCCGTCGGGCTCGGTGTAGAGCCCCTCGACCTCGAAGCCCAGTTGGCGCAGCACCGGCAGACACGACAAGCCGCCCGTGCCGTTGCCGCCGTCGATCACGATCTTGAAGCGGCGCGGACCCAAGCGCATACCGCTGACCACCTGCTGGATGTACGGGGTCAGGATGTCGACGTCCTGCGCGCGGCCGCCCGGCACCGTGGCGGGCTTGCCTTGCGCCTGGTGGCGTTCGATGCGCTCGCGCAACTTCTGAATCTCGGGGCCGAAGATGGTGCTGGGCCCGCGCATGATCTTGAAGCCGTTGTCCTCGGCGGGGTTGTGGCTGGCCGTGATCATCACGCCGCCATCGGCCTTCAGGTGAAACACCGAGAAGTACAGGCCCGGCGAGTGCAGGATCCCCACGTCCGAGACCAGCAAGCCGGCGGCCACCAGGCGCGCGCGCATGATGGCGTGGATACGTGGTGATGACACGCGGCAGTCGCGGCCCAGGGTGATGTGCTTGGCCCCGGCCTCGCGCAGGTGCTCGCCGATGGCATCGCCCAGCTCGGCGATGAAGTCGTCAGGAAAATCCTTGTCCGCGATGCCGCGGATGTCGTACTCGCGAAAGACTCTTGGATTCATGGTGTTGCTTCTGTACCTTACCCCAGGACGGTTGAGCAATGCTGCTGGCCTTCATTTTGATAGCAATTGGCCTGCCCGCCACGGTCCAAGGTGTGCGTTTGGCCACAGGACGCCGCCGGCCTGTCGACATCGCCGGTGCCCTGTTGGCCGCGGGGGGGCTCGCCCTGGCCTTGCTGGGGGTGGGACGCTTGCTGTCGGGCCGATTCTGAGCGCCGAAGGGCCGGAGCCCGACTACAGGATCTTCAGCCGACAATCCTTCTGGCACAGGCCGATGCCGTTCTGCTCGCCGTCGTCGCACTCCTCGCCGAAGACGGCATCGACATTGTTGTCTCCACAGAAGGCGACGGTGCGACAACCGAGGCCGCAACCATGGGGCTGGGAGTAGGTGGCGAGGTTGACGCCGTCGTCACATTGCTCGTCGAATTGGGCGTCGAGCTTGCCGTCCCCGCAGTACGGTCCCAGTGTGCACGTCGTCGTGCACCCGCCGTACGCATTGTCGTCGTTCTTGCCGCCGTCTTTCTTGTCACCGTCGTCGCAGGTTTCCGTGCCGTTGACCACCCCGTCTCCGCAGCGGGCGGCGCACGAGGTGTGGGTGCGGTTGAACTGGCCCAGGGTCAGCTTGTAGCTGGATTGGAACTGCTTTCGCTCCGCCTGAAAGACCGCGATCTCGTAGACCTTGCCCTTGGTCAGCTTGAAGGCGGCCGCGGTGGCATCATCCAGCGTGATGGCGCCTTCGGAGGGCACGTGCAGCCCGCCCAGGTCCACCGCCAGCTTGCCGTTGAGGAACATCCACACGTCATCGTCGCCGATGAAGTACAGCGCCTCGCCCCCGCGGTACTCGAACCAGTAGTGCAGCTCGCTGGTGAAGGAGAAGTTGTGCTTCTGCTTGTCGTCGTTGTTGGTGCCGAGATAGGGGACCTCGGGGCCGTTGGGGGCGGCCAGCCCGCGCCCGTCGAGCGGGAAAAAGGGCAGGCGCAGCCAGCCCCCGGTGATGGTGCTCCAGTAGCCGGAGTGATCGTAGATGAACGTGCCATCGGGCTGGCGCAGCAGCGTGATGGCGTCGACCACCGGCATCGAGTACTTGGAATCGTGGTACCAGGCCTGGAAGTCGGTGGCGTTGGTGGTCCAGGATTTGGCGGCGTTGACCGATGGGTTGTAGCGGGGCTTGCGATCCTCGCCCAGCGTGTCCATCACGACGCCCTTCCACAGTGTGCCGTTGCCCTCCACTTCGAAGTTCGGGTGGGGCGGCGGCACTGTGCTGGCAGGGACGGTCTTGGGCATGAAATCGCGGTACAGGATGGGGACAGTCAGGTTGCCGGTGAGGCCTTCCACCTCTTGCGTACAGTCCCAGCCGGTCTCCAGCTTGCACTTGTCCGAGCAACCATCGCCCGAACGCGTGTTGCCGTCGTCGCAGCCTTCGTCAGGCAGCTTGAGCCCATCACCGCAGGGGGAGGTGCACCCGCTGGTGCCGACGCAGACCGGCTCGGACTTGCAATCGGGCGAGCAGCCATCCCCGGGGATGGTGTTCTTGTCGTCGCACGATTCGCTGCCCTCGCGCACCCCATCGCCGCACTTGGTGAGGTGACAGGCCTTGCCCGCCTCGGGGCAGGCGTAACCCGCCTCCAGCTTGCACGCCACGCCGCACCCGTCGCCCGCCGAGGTGTCGCCGTCGTCGCACTCCTCCCAGGCCGTCAGGATGCCATCGCCGCACTTGGGTTGGCAGCGGTTGCCGGCCGCCGGGCAGGTCCAACCGGACTCCACCTCGGTGCAGTCGGCGGAGCAGCCATCGCCGTCGTCGGTGTTGCGATCGTCGCACGCTTCCTTGCCGCCGATGCGCCCGTCGCCGCAGGCCACGTTCGAGATGCAGGGCGAGCCGGGTGTCGGGCAGGACCAACCGGTCTCGACGCGACAACTGGGCGAGCACCCGTCGTCGGGGGTCTTGTTGCCGTCGTCGCACTCCTCGGCCCGGTCGATGTTGAGCTCGCTGTTCCCGCAACTGGTGGGGGGGGCGCAAGGAGCGCCCTCGGGCGTGCGGCAGATGGACACGATGCCATCCCCGCTCGTGGCTGCGTCGAGGGATTCGAAGATGGACCCCGCGCGACCGGCGGCCGCATCCGCCCCGGCGCGGTTTCCGCCGGCGGAGGTCGTGACGGCGGCCGACTCGCACCCTGTCCCCAACAAGAGCAACGAGATCAAGACCGAGTTCGTTTTCATGGCCAACCCTCCTCGCGAAGTTGACGCTTGCCCTGCCCGCTCCGTCCCAGGTGGTCCCGGGCGCCGCCAGCCGCCCCACAGGCCGAAGGTATGGCAGAACTCGTCCTTGTGGTGCGCCTCAAATCACCCATCGGGCGCAAACTTACCTAGGATTGCCGTAAAGATCCGGTAGATTCGCGCCAGAGCCCATTAGGGGGATGCCATGCTCGACCGGTCTGCCCCATTGCTGTTCGTGCCGATCCTGGGGTTTTGCCTCGTGGCCGGCCTTGGGTCATGCAGCCCTGACGTGGTGGCGCGCGCGGCCGATGCCGATCGGCCTGACCCGCCCGCGTCGAGCGCAGCGGGAGGCGGCGGCTCGGGCGGCTCCGCATCGGGCGGTGGTGCCGTGGCTGGCTCGTCCGGGGGCGGTGGTGCGGGTGGTGGGGAGAGGAGCAGCCAGGCGAGCGGCGGCCAGAGCAAGACGGGCGGCAGCGGAGGCAAGGGTGGCGCCAGCGCCAGCAACTCCGCCAGCGCCAGTGGTGGGGCCTACCGGCCGGATGCCGGCTCGCCCGGAGGGTCCTCGACGGGCCGCGCCGATGCGGCCGTTGACGCTCGCCGGGGCGGCGAGGTCGGCCCGCTGGCCTGCGACGACACCACCAGCAACGACCGGCTGGGCGTCTACTACTACACGGGCAACTCGACGGCCGAGACCCAGGACGTCCAGATCCACATGGCCGTCATCAACTTCACCGCCCTGACCGCCCGGCTCTCGCAGGTCACCGTACGCTACTGGTTCACCGACGAGGAGGCCGAGACGGCCAACGTCCTGGCGATGTACTACACGCCCGCGACGCTGGCCAGGATCACCACGAAGTTTCTTCCGACAAACCCGCCGCGTGTCGGGGCCGATACCGTGCTGGAATTCTCCTTCACGCCCAACCCCGACGCCGGGGTCTCCTTCATCGAAACCACCGAGTTCAACTTCGCCTTCCACAAGGACGGATACGCCGGCACGTACAACCTGGCGGATGACTACTCGTTCAATGCCAAACAGAAGAGCTTTGGCCCCAACCCGAAGATCACGGCCTACATCGCGGGCCAGCTGGCGTGGGGTTGCGAGCCGCCCGTGGCCGACGAGGTGGACGACGCAGACGCGGGAAGAGACTAGCGGAACCCCGAGCAGGGGATCCTGAGCCGTCGCTTCGAGGACGCTAGAGGCCGGCAGGAAAAAGGTCCCGAGCACCCGGTCGACAAGCTACCGTTGCTCCCTTCCGGGCCTGGCGGGGTTCGCAAGTGTTCCGTCACCCGGGACCAGACCCCTTTTTGGCACAGCCCGCGCCCGTGCGCCAGCGCGAAGATCGGGTGAGGCTGAACCCGATGATTCGCCCCAGACCGGCACAGAGGGCGGTTCAGAACCTCGATGGGACGCCGGGGTGGCACGGACATTCTTGTCAGGGCGCCGTCACGAATGCGCAACCGTCGGGGCGCGTAACTGGTCAGATCTTCAAGGAAAAAGGCCAGCGCGTCCCTCGGCTCGAACCTTGCAGATCAGCAGACCCATGACAAAGGCACCCAGGGCGTTCTCGTTGCTTCCGTTGGGCATGGCTCTGCTGTTCGGCTTCGGCTGCCAGGGTGATGGGACGAAGGACAGCAGGAACACGGGCGGGGGGGAAGGAGGACCCCAGGCGAGCGGCGGACAGGCGAGCGGCGGACAGGCGAGCGGCGGACAGGCGAGCGGCGGACAGGCGGGTGGCGGCGGCTCCGGGGGCTCCACCGACACGTGCTGCCAAACCGTCCCGGACGCCGGGGCGGGCGACATCCGCGTGAAGGAGACCATCGATGCCCCTCTGGGCGAGGCGGGCTCGGTGGATGCCCAAACCGCTGACCGCCGGCTGAAGGATCCCGTCGATGTGCTCTCGGCGGATCTCACGACGGTACCGCCCGTCGATAGCGCAAGACCCGACGTGGTCGCTGTCTGCCAGGCGGGCCAGCGCCGGTGCAAGGGCGACGGAGCCGTACTGCAGTCTTGCTCGGCCGCCGGTCAATGGCGGGACGAGCGCACCTGCGACTTTGCCTGCCGCGACGGCGCGTGCGCGGGCGAATGCATGCCTGGGGACCCGCCGCGTTGCCGCGCCAACGCCAGCACGCCGCAGACCTGCGGCGCGACCAACACATGGGTCGACGGGCCAGCCTGCTCGGGCGATACCCCCTACTGCGCCACCGGTCAATGCGTGGCCGCTTGCGTGGACGAAGGCCAGGACTGCAGTACCTCCACCAGCGCGTGCTGTGCCGGAAGCCAATGCGTGGCCGCCAACGGCAACACCGACATTCAGGCCGGCAGCAGCAAGTTCGTGTGTAAGGCCATTCCTGCTTGCGCGGCCTCGGGGACGGCGTGCTCCGCCAACACCGACTGTTGCGCCGGCCTGGACTGCTCGGCGGGCCAGTGCGTGGCCAAGCAGACAGCGTGTCTGGACGCCCCGGCGGCTGGCGTTTGCGGGGGAGCGTCGGGGGCGACCTGCTGCCCAGGAACCACGTGCAGCAACCAGTACTCCTTCGAACCCCTGGGCTGCATGATTCCCACGACCGCCAAGCCTCAGGAAAGCGACTGTCCAAGAGAGCAGCCGGCCTTTCACGAAGCCTGCCGCGCGGCCAGTTTCGGGCTCACGTGCACCTACTCGGACTGGAGCAAGGCCAACGGGGTCTTCTTCCGGTGCACCTGCAGTTACCACGGATGGTCGTGCAGCAAGGGCCGCTACGTACACTAGGGCGGTGATACAAGGCCGATCCTGCGGCCCTTCGCGATTGCCTGTAAGGTTGGGGAAGCTCACGGAACCAAGGGTCTGGATTGATGTCCCCCAACCCGCTCTCTGGCCATGGCCCGGCACCTCGCGATGGGGGGATGGGACTGGACCATGCGCTGGATCCTGAGCTGCTCTACGAGAGATACGAGCCCCAGGTCGAACGCTGGGTGCGTCGCCTGGCCGGCCCGGGGGCCGACGTCGAGGACTTGGCGCACGACGTGTTCTTGGTGGCTTTACGCCGGCACCACGAGTTCCGTGGCGACGCCGAGGTTTCCACCTGGCTGTTTCGCATCGTCCAACTGACGGTGCGCAAGCGCCGCTTTCGTCGTCGTTTGCACGACTTTCTGTATCTGCTCTTTCGCGGGCAAAGCGCCGCACTGGCGCCGCGCAGCCCGACGCCGCTGGAAGAGCTGGAACGCCGCCAGCAGTGCGCCCTGCTCTACCAAGCCCTCGACCGTCTGCCCGAGAAGTACCGCACGCCCATCATCATGTTCGACATCGACGGCCGGAGCGCGGCCGAGGTGGCGAGCCTGCTGGGTCTCACGGTCAACGCGGTCTGGGTCAGGATCCATCGCGCCCGGGCCAAGTTGCTCGATGACCTTTCCGCCCAGGGGACGATTCCATGAGGAACAATCGCAAGAGCTCCGATTCGGCGGCCGACCGGCAGGGGCCGCTGACCGCTCTCATGCGTGCGGCCGAGCCGCTGGAGCAGCTGGGCACGGCCGCGCGCGAGCGCATCAGGCATCGGCTGCGCGGCGAGCTTGCCGGGCGCTCCTTGGTGGCCCGCAGGCGTTTGCTCACCGTGATGGCGGGCGTGGGGCTGCTGTTGGCCGGTGGCGTGGCGGTGGCCGGGCGCTGGGGCCTGATCCGTTGGCCGGCCGCGCTTCGGGCGCCGGTGGCCGAGAACCAGGAGGCGGGCGAGAAGCCCCGGCGACCGATGCGCGCCCGCCCGCGATCGGGTGGCCCGGCTGGGCCCGAGCCAAGCTCCCAGGTCTCTGAGCAGGCCGTTCCCCTCCCACCGGCGTCTGCGACCGAAGAAGCGATGATCGTTGTCGAACCGAAGGGGACGTCCTTTGCCGCGCCCACCCGTGCGCGGCGTGCTTCACCGGCGACGGAGGCTGCCAAGTCACGGGTTGCGCCCCGCGAGACGCCGGTGAGCGCACCCACCCCGGCGCTGCTCCCACCGCCGCCCCCGCCGCCCACGTCTGCTCCTTCTCTGGCGGTTGTCTCCGCGCCGAGAGCGGCGACCCCCAGCCCTGCCCTGGCCCTGGTGACGCCCCCCGATCCTCCTAGCCGGATCGCCAAAGCCACACCGGCCACGGCCGCTCGCGCGCCCGATGCCCAGGACATGCTGGGCCAAGCCATGCGCAGCCTGCGCCGTCAGCACGATCCCGCGGCCGCGCTGGACGTCCTGGCCCGACACGCGGCGCTTTTCCCGCAAAGTCCCCTTGCCGGCGAGCGTACCCAGCTCGAGGTCGAGGCCCTGCTGGCCCTGGGTCGCAACCCAGAGGCCCTGCTTCGCCTGGACAGACTGGCGCTCGACAAGACCCCGCACGCGGCCGAGCGCCACGTGGTGCGGGGCGAGTTGCGGGCTCAGGTCCGACGCTGGGGTGAAGCTGCCGCGGATTTCGACCAAGCGCTGGCCACCGCCAAAGCCAGCTCGCCCTGGCACGAGCGCGCCCTTTGGGGCCGGGCCATGGCTCGTGTCAATGCCGGCGATCGGCTAGGCTCGCGCGCGGACATGCGCCTCTACTTGCAGAGCTATCCCCACGGCCGTTTTGCCTCTGAGGCCGCGCGTCGCCTGGCGGACCAGCCGTGAAGCGCGTCGCGCTGGCCCTGCTGATGTTGGGCGCGGGGAGGCCTGCTTTCGCCGCACCCGCTCTGACCAGTGATTCCGAGTGCCCCTCGGCGGCCGAGGTCACGGCTCACAT
>CAZHUY010000022.1:0-40042 GCA_964535465.1 uncultured Myxococcales bacterium | reverse complement strand
GTCCCGTGCTTTTCAACCTTTTTTCTGATCCGGAATCATGAACGGTGATTTAGAACGCCCAGGTCAGCAGGAGGCTCCACATCTGGAAGTTCTGCCGCGAGACGAGATCCTGCGGGTCGTCGTCTTTGAAGAACTTCACATAGGCCCAGCAACCTTTCAAAATGACGCTGGAGCGAAGATAGAAATTGACGCCCGGCGTGGCCACCCAAGCGCCATTGCCGACGTCGACGGCCGGCGAGAGCCAGAAGAGCTCGGAGTGCATGAAGGGCTCGATCTTCCAGGCTCTGTAGGCCACGACCAGGAACCAGTCGTTCGCTCGCATATCGGGCTCGAACCCACCCAATCCCCGTGGGGGAGCGAGTCGCTTCCCTGCCAGGTAGTCCCGATGGTAGCGCACGTACTCGGTGCGTACGCGCAACCCGAAGTAGTCGAGCGAGAGGTCCACACCCATGGTCAGATTGCGTGATTCGACCTCACGCTTGCTCGAGTAGGTTAGCGTTCCGGTGGCGTCGAATGACAATTGCTCGGTGTTGCGGCGGTACGGCTGATAGATGGCCGACGCCCCCAACTGAAGCTTCAGGTCGCCCTTTCTCTTTGCCAGCAGACGGCCTCCAAAGGCCTTGGAATCGCCGACGTCGAGAAAGTCCTCGGTGCGGCCGTTGCTGATCGTGGCCGCGTAGCCCAGCTCCCAGTGCTTGACGAAATAGCTGCCAAAGATCTGAATGCCCAGCTGCCGTTCCGGAATCCAGCCCTGGCTGATATAGATGGGTTGGGTCACCGAGATCAGCGTGGGCGTGCCGTGGTCGACGTTGTAGATGCCGAAGGGAGAGAGGAACAACCCCGTCCGCACCGAGAAGAGGTCGTAGCGTTTCCAATCGAGCACAGCCCGCTCGAGAATGATTCCGCCCCAAGCGACCGACGTTCCGGGATTGATGCTGTTGATGTCGAAGACGGTGGTGTACTCCCGATTCACTTGGCCTGTGCTGGAGGCTCCGACGAAGGACCCGTTGGGATAGGTGCTGAAGCGGGTTTCGGCGAGAAAGCGAAAGTCCGGATCGGGTTGGGAGTCGAAGTAGAGATTCAAACGACCAAAGGTGAAGCTGAGGGGCGAGGAATACAGGATGCCTGTGAAACCATCCTTGGGAGTCGTCGTGCGCTTTACGCCGACGTCGGCGAATCCGTAGATGCGCAGCAAGCGTTCGCGCTCGGCGGCTTCCTGTTGGTAGTTCACGAGGGCATCGGCCTCGCGCAAGGCCTGTTCGTCCCGAAGCTGCTGAAGGTCGGCGTCGTGCTGAGCCTTCATGCTTTGAATTTCCGTCTGCAGAGACTCCAGGGTGGGGGCAGGCACAGGTTTCTCTGCCGGAGGCGATGCAGCCTCCTGAGGCAGAGCAGGTCCTGCGTCTTGCGCGTAGGCGCTCGTGGCTGCGACGGTTGCGAGCTGTGAAACCAATAGGGAGAAGGCTAGAATTCTCACGGGTGGTCTCCTCTCACATGGGTGGGACGCACAAGTGCGCCGGGAAGCCCAACGCGGCCAAGTCCATGCACGACCATCCCGCCGGGCAGATGGCAGGGTCGAGGTCACACCCGATGGCGCTACAGAACCCGGGAGGGCCCTTTTGGATTGCGCAAAGGGATGCCGGAGCGGCGCAATCGTTGTCGCTCGAACAAACTCGTCCGAAGGGGGAGGCGCTGGCGCCAGCCTCCCCGGGTTCGGTCGCAGTCACCGCCGCGTCCTTCGCCGGATAACAGTATCCGTTGCTGCGCAGTTCCTGATCCTCGTCACAGGGAGTGCTCTCGCTGCATGCGGCCCCCGCGGCCAACAAGAGTAACAACCCGCAAAATGTCGATCGCGACATCATCTGGTCCTCTTTTCTCTGTTTGCAAAGACACTCGAGCGTGTGAATTGCCTGCCTCGTGGTCATTGCAGATTTCAGCCATTGACGAAGCGCCCGGAATTCAGCTCGGCAGAAGACCACCAGGGCTTGAGAGGCCGATTCCTCGAGAACCCTGTTTCAACGCGAGTAGGCGTCCCAGGCTGAGGGTCTGGCAGGAAACGTCTTTTCAAGAAAGCCGTCCGACCCGCCGATACCCGAGTCAGTGAACGCGGCGCTGGGGTGCCCCCAGGAAGGACGAGACATGTCTTCAGGCAACCAAGTGGCGGATGTGACCCCACAGGGGCGGCTTTCCATCTCTATTCAGGGCATCCGCAAACTCATCTTCATTACCCTGACTGTATCGGTGATTGCCTTCACGGCAGGCGTCGCGTTGCTGGTACAGCGGATCTTCGAGAACTTCGGGCCTGCGGTTCAGCAGGACCTCGACTGGAAGGCGGTGCGTGGCGCGCAGGAGCTCGCCAGGGCCTGTGATCTCGGTCTGGCCGTGAGCGATGAAGCCATCGTCCGGCAAGGCTTTGGGGATTATCAGAAGGTCGAGGATGTCACCGCCATCGTGGCGCTCGACGCCGAAGGCAAGACCGTGGCCATCCACCGCATCCCGCCCGAGGAGCCGACGGCACTCTTTCAAGGGCCTCCGGGAACTGTGCGCCGCACGCCGGGCTACATCGTGGCCTGGGCCAATGCCATGGTGGAGGGCAGCGCCGTGGGCCGAGTGGCCGTTGTCATCAGCACGCGGCGCTTGGTGGAATCGGCGGCGCTCCTCAAGCGCGTCTCCTATGGCACGGCCGGCGCCGGTCTCTTGGCCCTGGTCGTCGGGATCCTGTTCGCCAACTATTTCACCCGTGCCATCGTCAAGCGAGATGCGCAATTGGCTGCCTACGCCTCCGGACTGGAAAAGAAAGTCGCCGAGCGAACCGCCGAGCTGGACCGCAGAAACCAAGGCATGCGCTTGGTTCTCGACAACGTCGCCCAAGGCTTCATCTCCCTGGACATGAACGGGGTGATGGCTTCCGAACGCTCCCGCATCGTGGACAAGTGGTTTGGCGAGGCTGCCGAGAGCACCAAGTTCGCCGACTACATTCGAAAGTGGGACACACCGACCGCCGAATGGTTCGAGCTGTCGCTGGCCGCCTTCAATGATGAAGTCTTGCCGCGGGACCTGCTCCTCGACCAGATGCCCAAACGCATGAGCACAGGCAAGCAGACCTGGAGCATGGCCTATACGCCCATCCTGTCGCGGACCGACGATCGAATCGAAAGGATTCTCTTGGTCCTTTCCGACATCACCGAGGATCTGGTGCGGGAGCGCATGGAGCGTGACAGTCGCGAGATGATGGCGATCTTCCAGCGTGTGACATCGGATCGGAGTGGCGCCGAGCAGTTCTTCGAGGAAGCCCATGCGCTGGTCAAGCAGATCTCCGCCGGCGATTCGCCGCGCGAGATTGAAGCCAGAGTCATTCACACGCTCAAGGGCAACTGCACGCTGTTCGGCATCGAGTCCATGGCCCAGATGTGTCACGATCTCGAGTCCGCCCTGGTCGCGGAATCTCGCGGGGTGAAACCAGAGGAACGCAAACGCATCAGGGACCATTGGGCCCACATCTCGGGGCTGACCAAAACCATCATGGGCGAGCGACATTCGACCATTGAACTGGAAGAAGTCGACCTGCAAAAACTAGTCAAGGCCATCAGGGCCCGGGCCTCGCACGAGGAATTAGTGACCATTGCGGAGAGTTGGCGCCACGAGCCCGTGGGGCTGCGCTTCGCGCGTCTCGCGGAGAAGGCGGGCTATCTTGCGCGCCGTTTGAACAAGCCGGAGCTGGCCGTACACACCGAAACCAGTGGCATCCGCCTGGACGCCAACCGCTGGGCGGTTTTCTGGTCAGCCTTGATCCACGCCGTCAACAACGCCGTGGACCACGGTATCGAGGATCCCGAAACGCGGCTGGCACAAGGAAAGCCCGCGGCCGGGACACTGTGGATGGTGGCGTCTCGCGAAGGATCGGAAATGGTCATCTCCTTGCGCGACGATGGCAAGGGTATCGACTGGAAGCGCCTGGCACAGAAGGGGGCCGAGCGTGGCCTGCCGAACCAAACAAAGGCTGAGCTGATCGAGGTCATGTGCTCGGACGGCGTGTCGACCAAGGACAACGTGACCGGTACGTCAGGACGTGGCGTCGGACTTGCCGCCCTACGCGACGCGACGATTTCGCTGGGTGGCCGCCTGGAGGTGGAGTCCGAAGAGGGCAAGGGCACGACTTTCCTGTTCCGTTTCCGCGGACAGTCCAGGCCAGCCTGCGCCTGACGACCCGCGGCCTCGGCGCGACCCCTGCCGCCACGAGCGCCTGACCGCTCGTCTCAATCGCCGCTTTGGTTCAACCCCTGAACACACACTCAAGTTGTTCCGGAATATGCCGAAGTTCTTCGTGTCGCCGTGGTGGCTTGTGCGAAAACCACTCAAGGACGCCCTCCGTCCCTCCTGACTTGCATTGGGATCCGAACATGAAAAATTCACGCATCCTCATCGCTTGTGGAGTTTTGGCGGCCCTCGGCTCTCTGCCTTCGACACCGGCGGGCGCTGGTGGCCCCGAACCGCTTGCCGTCGTGGTTAGCACCGCCGTCCCGGTTAGCCAGCTTTCCGCTGCCGAGTTGGAGGCCATTTTCACCTCCAGCAAACGCACCTGGCCTGATGGCTCGAACATCGGGGCCTTCAGCTATGCCCCTAACAGTGAGGTCAGGAGGACGTTCGACAAGGTCGTGCTCAGAATGTCCGCCGAAGAGGTCGCCAAGTATTGGATTGACCAACGCGTGCGCGGAGGCGCGCCGCCTCCACGCCAGGTGCCGGATCCAGCGCTGGCCTTGCGTCTCGTGGCCAAGTTGCCGGGCAGCGTGGCCTATGTGCCAAGCTCGATGGTCAATGCGGGGGTGAAGGTGGTCGCGCGCGTGAGCGACGGCAAGGTCCTCGGACCCTAGAACACCGATCCCCGATCCCCCGGCGCGGCCAACGTGCGCAGCACATACCCGGCCGCGGCGTAGCCCACGATGCCAGGGACAACGCCTACGCTGGGCAACTGGCGGCGCCGCCGACCCCGACGCAGAAAGGGCTCGTTATCGTCGGGCGGAAGGGGATCGCTCGGGACCTCGGGTGAGAACACGGCCGGAATCGCCGCGCGCACATCCGCCTGGTGCAGGCGTTTGCGAATCATGCGCGCCAGCGGACAGGTGTGGCTGTCGAAGATGTCGGCTACCTGCACCAATTCACCCTGGATGCGCCCCGCGGCGCCCAGGCACGAGATCACGGGCAGATTCAGCTCGACGCAGGCCTTCAACAACTCGACCTTGGGGCCCACGCTGTCGATGGCGTCGATGACGAACGACAGCGACGGGTCGAGCAGCTCGCCGCGCGTGTCGTTGGCGAAGAACATCTGACGACACTCGAGGCGCGCGGCCGGATTGATGCGCGCGAGTGCCTTTGCCACCACATCGACCTTGGGTCGCCCCACATCGTCCGGCCCGGCCACCGCGTGGCGGTTGAGTGTCGATGCCGTGACCGTGTCGAAGTCGACTAGGCGCAGGCCGCCCACGCCGTTGCGCACGAGCGCGCTCGCCGCGTGACTGCCCACACCGCCCAGGCCGAACACCGCCACGGTAGCCAGGCGCAGCCGCGCCATTCCCTCGGGGCCAAAGTACATGGCCGTGCGGGCAAAGAGGTCGTCAGGGAAGGAAGAGTCGCCGGGCATTGTCCGTAGATATGCGCGCCAACTCGTCGGGCGCAAGTCCGCGCAGTCTGGCCAAGGCCCGCCCCACCTGCGCGGCATGACGGGGCCCCACGTCGGCGGCCGGGCAACCTTGGAGCGCGATGGCCGGGGCGTCGGTCTCGACCAGCAGCCGGTCGAGCGGCACGGCCCGCGCGGCCTCATGCGCGGCACGAGCATTCTCTTGGGTCACGGCGCCGCCAAACGCGATGTGCATGCCCATGCCCACGAAGCGTTCGGCCAGGGCGGACCCGCGCGAAAACGCGTGCACGGCCCCGCGCAGACGGGGACGAAAGCGCGCGAGCAGGGTCAACAGCTCGTCGAACGCCCCGCGCACGTGCAACGACACGGGCAAGCCCAGGTCCACCGCCATCTCGAGCTGCCAGGTGAGCTGGGCCACCTGGCGTTCCCGCGGCGCGGCCTCGTCATAGCGAAAGTCGAGGCCGATTTCCCCCACGGCCACCGCGCCTGTGTCTGCGATCAACGCCGCCAGCTCGTCCCGACCAAGCTCCTCGTGCGCCACCCAAGGGTGCTGCCCCAGGGCGATGGCCACGCCAGGTAAACCCGCCAAGCACGGCACCGTGCTCAGCGACGCCCGATCGTACGCCACCGCCAGCACATGCTCGACCCCCTCGTCGCGAGCCGCCGCCACGGCCTCCGCCGCGTGCCCTGCCAGCGCACCCATGTCCAGGTGACAGTGTGTATCGAACCAGCCCATGGCCTCGTCCCACTATAGCGTGAGGAGCGTCTCCGTACCCGGCCACGCCCCGGCATCCGCTTTTGTTGTATCCTGCGCCCCAGCCGCGCGGACGGCGGCCAAGGAGGCAACATGCCGTACTACTATGGGTTGAAGGACTTCGCTCCGTCGGTACGCAAGCGCACCATCGAGGGGATCCTGGCGCTGCGCGATGGGCTGGCCAAGGCGGGACTCGGCCCCAGGACGCTGGACGACCGCGCGGTGATCGCCAGCTTCAACATTCGCGAATTCGATTCGGAGAAGTTCGGCCCACGAACCGAAGAAAGCATCTACTACATCGCCGAGATCGTCAGCCACTTCGATCTGGTGGCGGTGCAAGAGGTGCGGGAAGACCTGCGCGCCCTCGATCGACTGCAGCGCCTGCTGGGTAGCTGGTGGAAACGCATCGTCACCGATGTGACCATAGGGACGCGGGGTAACAGCGAGCGCCTGGCGTTTCTCTACGACAGCCGCAAGATCGCCTTCACGGGCCTGGCCGGTGAGATCGTCCTGCCCGGGAACAAGAATCCCGTGCTCCAGTTCGCGCGCACCCCCTTCGTCTGTGGCTTCAAGGCCGGGTGGGCGACCATGAGCCTGTGCACCGTGCACATTTACTACGGCAAGGACACGCCGGACGATCCGGCCCGCGTGCGGGAGATCCAAGAGCTGGCCACGTTGCTGGCGGCGCGGGGCAAGGCCAACCCCAAGCTCATCTCCGAACCCGAAAACATGATCTTGCTGGGCGACTTCAACATCTTCTCGCGCCAGGACGTGACCTTCCATGCCCTGGTGAAGGCCGGCTTCGAAATCCCCAAGGCGCTGCAGGATGTCCCCGGCAGCAACGTGGCCAAGAACAAGCACTACGACCAGATCGCGGTCATGCAACGCCCGGGGCGCTTCGGGCTGACCGGACGCGGGGGCGTGTTCGACTTCTATGAATACGTCTTTCGCAAGGACCAGGAGCAGGAGTACCAGGCCCTCATGGCCGAGACGGGCGGCAGCAAAGCAGGCTTCGCCCAATGGCGCACGTACCAGATGTCCGACCACCTCCCCATGTGGTGCGAGCTGCAGATCGATTTCTCCAAGAACTACCTGGACGATCTCCTGCAGGCCAAAGACGTGGAGCCACCGGAATCCTCGGTCACGCAGCCGAGGTAGGACGAGGCGGTCGGACGCTCTTCCCTACTTCCGCCGCTTCTTGATCTCGTTGATGAGGCCGTTGGTCGACGAGTCGTGCGAGGACACGTCGCCGCTGGCGCGCAGCTCGGGCAGGATGGCGTTGGCCAGCTTCTTGCCCAGCTCGACGCCCCACTGGTCGTACGAGTTCACGTTCCACACGATCCCCTGCACGAAGATCTTGTGCTCGTAGAGCGCGATGAGCTTGCCTAGCGTGCGCGGATCCAGCTTCTGGTAGAGCAGCGAGTTGGTGGGGCGGTTGCCCGGGAACACCTTGTGGGGCAGGAGCGCGTTCAAGGCGTCGCCCTTCTTGCCCACGGCCTCCAGCTCGGCGCGCGCCTCGGCCTCGGTCTTGCCGGTCATGAGCGCCTCGGTCTGCGCCAGGAAGTTCGCCAGCAGCAAGGTGTGGTGCTCGCCGATGGGATTGTGGGTCTCCACCGAGGCCAGGAAATCGCAGGGCACCAGCTTGGTCCCCTGGTGCAGCAGTTGGTAGAAGGCGTGCTGGCCGTTGGTGCCGGGCTCGCCCCAGATCACAGGGCCGGTCTGGTAGCTGACGACCTGGCCATCGCGCGTGACCCGCTTGCCGTTGGATTCCATGTCGCCCTGCTGGAAATAGGCCGGGAAGCGCGACAGGTACTGATCGTAGGGCAGGATGGCGTGGGTCTCGGCGTTGAAGAAGTTGTTGTACCAGACGCCCAGCATGGCCAGCGTGACCGGCAGGTTCTTATCGAGCGGCGCCGTGCGGAAGTGCTCGTCCATCTCGTGCGCGCCTTCCAGCAGCGCGCGGAAGTTGTCGAACCCGATGGCGAGCGCGATGGACAGACCGATGGAGGACCACAGCGAGTAGCGACCGCCCACCCAATCCCAGAACACGAACATGTTCTCGGTGGCGATGCCGAACTTCGCGACCTCTTTCGCGTTGGTGGACAGGGCCACGAAGTGCTTGGCGATGTGGCGCTCGTCCTTGGCGCGCTTCACAAACCAGTCACGCGCGCTGTGCGCGTTGGCCATGGTCTCTTGCGTGGTGAAGGTCTTGGAGGCCACCAGGAACAGCGTGGTCTCGGGGTCGACGCGCTTGAGCACCTCGGCGATGTGCGAGCCGTCCACGTTCGACACGAAGTGCACGTCGAGATCGTCACGGCGGTAGGGACGCAGCGCCTCGCACACCATGACCGGGCCCAAGTCCGAGCCGCCGATGCCGATGTTGACCACGGTGCGGATGGGCTTGCCGGTGTAGCCGGTCCAGGCGCCGCTGCGCACGGCCTCGCTGAACTTCTGCATGTGCTCCAGCGCGGCGCGCACCTCGGGCATCACGTCCTGGCCGTTCACGGCGATGGGTCGCGACGAGAAATTGCGCAGGGCCAGGTGCAAGACGGCGCGGCCCTCGGTCAGGTTGATGGGCTCACCCGCGAACATCTTGTCGCGCATGGCTTCGACCCCTGCCGCACGCGCCAGCTCCATGAGCAGCCCCATGGTCTCGCCCGTCACGCGGTTCTTGGAATAGTCGAGCAGCAGGTCGCCCAGGCGCAGGGAGAACTTGGCAAACCTCCCCGAGTCCTCGGCGAACATCTGGCGCATGGTCTTGTCGGCCATGCTGGCCTGATGCTGCTGCAACTTCTTCCAAGCTTGCGTGTCGGCGATGCTCATGGTGGATCTCCCGGGTTGGTTCGCCCCAATTTATGCGATGCCAGAACGCGAACCGCCAGCCTGCAAATCGAAAAGCTGGCCTGAGGAGACCGCGAACAGCGTCCGGGCGGGGCGCAGTTGACGAAAAGACCGTTGTCAGACATCTTGCGTCGTCAGGGACGAGCGAATCCCGTTGCCTGGGCCGCTCGCCCGCATGAACACCGTCCCCTCGACAAGGATCTTCGCATGACCATGGGCCGCGAATACTGCTTGGGATTGACGCTTCTATCGGCGCTCGCTTGTTCGTCGGAAACATCGAAGGGCGACAGTGGACCCGCGGCCGGGTCGGATGCCGCGCAGTCCAAGCCCACGGACGCCGCCAGGGACATGTCCACGCCAAAGGACGTGGCCAAGAAGCCCGACCTGTCGCCCGACACCAGGATCGGCTATCTGACCGATCCCAACGGGTACAGGATTTCCAGCCTTCAGATCCGAGGGCGCTATCTCTACTGGATCAGCGGCACGCACCAAATCGTCAAGGCGTCTCTCGACGACAAGACGGTCACGTCGCTGTTCACCGCCAGCGGGAAAGAAGAGCAGTACATCGCGATCGAGGATCTGGCCGTCGACGAGACCCACATCTACTACGCCTATGCCGGGGACCATGATTACGACAACCGAGGGATCTACAAGATGGCCATCGATGGGACGAACCCCACCAAGCTCGCGGCCTCACCCAACCCGAACGTCACCTTCCCCGAGGCCATCGTGGTCTCGGGCGAAGACGTCTGCTACTCGGAGGCTTCCTCCATCAAGCACGTGAAGAGCTCAGGCGGACCCGTGACCACCATGATCGCGGAACGAGGCAATCCCTATGACAAGCGAATAATGGTCAAGCAGGGCTACCTGTACTTCACCATGGCAGTTGCATCGCGGGACGACCTGTACCGCTGGCCCATCGCCCAGGCCTCGCCCGAGGCAGGGGACGGCGGCGCCCTGACGGTCGACGGAGGGTCGACGGGCGCACTTCCAGAGAAGATCTCCCTGATTCCCGGCAACTACACCATCAGGCTCGGCCAGCGAATCGACCAAGGGTTTGTGTACTGGTCCGTGCAAGACACGGTCTATCGCAGCGACGGTGAGAGCCCGGCCAAGGAAGTGTTCACCGCAGGCACCTTGCTCCGTCCGACGGAAACGGGCATCGACAATTGCCTGTTCCCGTACGAGGGCACCATGTACTGGGGAATCGCCTCTCGGATAGACAAGCAGGTCATGAGCGAAGCTGGCACCGGGGCCCCGTTCGCGAGCGTCAGGCCGGGCGACATGGTGGCCGACGGAAGCACCCTCTACGTGGCCAGCGGCGCGGACATCATCCGACTCTCGCTCTGACCACGCGTGAGCGCCGGGGCACGGTCCTCCTGTACCTAACGCAGGAAGGCCTGGCGAATCGCCGTGAGCAAGGGATTGCGCTGGCCGATCGCTGCCGTACCCAGGTAGCCCTCGTTCAACTCCCACTGGATGACCCCGCCCAGGCCCTTGGCCTTCACATAGGCACCCTTCTCGGCGATGGATTGTTCATCGTCGTATGAGATGTACGTGCAAGCGTTGGGGCCTTGCGGGGAGGCGAACGATAGGTAAGGGACCTTGGCCACATCGTCCCATTGGCGCGCCCCGGCGCTCCAGTACTTGCCCATGATGTTGGCGTAGGAGATGGCACCATCGCCGGCCGCCAGCGTGGCGCCGTCGAGCGCCTGCCCTGGCCCGGTCACCGGCGAGGTGTAGCAGAGCCCGTAGAACCCGATGCCGATGCCCAGCTTGGCCGCGGGCACTTTGGCCTCCAGGTACCGCTTCACGGTCGAATCGATGGACGTGGGGGTGGCCGAGTCGCTGTGATAGAGGGCGCTCGAGTGCCAGCTCTTCCAGCCTGGCCAGGCGCCGGCCTGTCCGTAGGACATGATGTTGAGCTGATCGTAGACCGCGGCGATCTCGGCAAAACCCGAGAGATCGGGCGGGATGTTCACGTTGATCTCGCCGATGGGGATGGTGAGCAGGGCGCTGGGCCTGACCGTGCGGATGCGCTTGGCGATGTCGATGATCGCGGGCTCGTCGGCCTTGTCCATGGGCTCCCAGTCGATGTCGATGCCGTCGTAGCCAGCGTCGAGCAACGCGGTCAAGTTGTCGACAAAGGTCGCCATGGCGCCGCTGCTGGCAGCCAACTTGAACCCGGGCTGTGAATCCGCGCCGCCGATGGACGCCACCGCCTTGACCCCGTTGGCGTGCGCGGCCTTGATCAGATCGGTGGCCAACTTGTCGTCGCCGGCCGCCAGGGTCAGCGCGCCCCCCGCCTTCGGGAGATAGAACGCCATCGCGATGTGGGTCAGCCCCGACCACTCGATCTCCGCGATGGGGTACTGTTGGCGCTCCCAACTGGCGTAGTAGCCCATGGACCACAGGCGCGGGCTACTGGTCGAGCCCGTGCTCGCGGCGGACGACGTCCCACCCGAAGCCGTGCTCCCGCCAGAAACCGTGCTCGCGGCAGACGACGTCCCGCCCGAAGCCGTGGTCCCGCCGGAGGCCGTGCTCGCGGCAGACGACGTCCCGCCCGAAGCCGTGGTCCCGCCGGAGGCCGTGCTCCCACCCGAGACCGTGCTCCCGCCAAAAGCCGTGCTCCCGCCGGCGTTGGCTCCGCCTGTCGCGCGGCCCGCGCTTCCGCCGCCTGCTGTGCTCTGCGCCGTCGTCCCGCCACTCCCCTCCCCGCCTCCCGATCCACCGCATCCCGCAAGCAAGAGCGCGAACAGCATCGTCGGGCAGAGTGCGGGCGTCCTCATGAGCGTCTCCTGGCGAAAAGCGCCTGGGTCA
Source organism: uncultured Myxococcales bacterium (assembly GCA_964535465.1). Taxonomy (GTDB): domain Bacteria; phylum Myxococcota_A; class Polyangia; order Fen-1088; family Fen-1088; genus Fen-1137. The sequence goes on along the minus strand of CAZHUY010000022.1, from coordinate 27,995 downwards.
TTTTCGGCCCTGCCCGGCTCTTTGCCAATCCCCCTTCCCTCTCTGGCAACGCACGCTCTGATTGATGGGGGTGAGGGATGTCACAGGCCCTTTGCGACCAACCGCGACGGGACGGTCGCATGTTGGGGCGACGTGGTGGTGCCTGACCTCTAGAGAGTGCCCGAAGGCTCCTACACCGTCAGCTCGAGGCGGTTACCTTCGGGATCCAGCACCAGGCTCTCGTAGTAGCCGTCGCCAGTACGGCGGGGACCATCGAGCACGGGCACACCGCTGGCCTTCAATTGGGCGGTCAGCGCATCGACGGCGGCTTCGCTGCCCAGCGAGATGGCCAAGTGGGCATAACCCAGGGGCTCGCCTTCTGGTGCGGACAGCCGCGCCGTGACCGTCATCACTTCCAGACGCGCGCCGTCGGCGAAGCAAAGGAAGCACGAGGCGAAACCCTTGGCGGGATTCTGGTAGCGTGGGCCGGACGTGGCGCCGAAGTGGCGGACGTAAAAGTCGCAGACGAGATCAAGATCGCGCACCCAGAGGGCAACGTGCTCGATACGAGACATGGGCGCGATGGTAGCAGAAAGGTTAACGCCCCTGGATCAACGGACTCGCTGAGACGCGACCAGTTGCCGGGTTGAAGATGTTGTTCTGTTCGCTGCTTGCACGGTGGCTTGCACAAGTTCACCATGGAGTGCAGCAGCAGGGATTGGGGGTCTGCCCAACGTGCTACGCTCTGCCGGTTTCGCGCGCTCCTCCATGTACTTCCCGGGAACGTCTCGCTTCAAACCCATCCGCCTGCTCGGCAGCGGCGGCATGGGGAGTGTGCACCTGGTCTTCGATAGGCAACTCGGTTGCGAGGTCGGGCTCAAGACGCTGAACCTGACCGGCGGGCTCGATCTGTACCGCTTCAAGCGCGAGTTCCGCACCCTGGCGGATATCAAGCACCCCAACCTGGTCAAGCTGTACGAGCTGATCTCCGAGGGCTCGCAGTGGTTCTTCACCATGGAATACGTGGCGGGCGTGCCCTTCGACCGCTACCTGCTGGCATCCCCGCCAGATGTCACGTTTCGCCCGGAGGCATGGGCCCAGTCATCCAGCGAGCCGCCCACCCACGAGCGCCTGTTTTCGGCGGTTCAGCAACTGTGCGCCGGCGTGCACGCCGTACACGAGGCCGGCTACATTCATCGCGACGTGAAACCCTCGAACGTGTTGATCACCGACGAGGGACGGGTGGTGATTCTTGATTTCGGTCTGGTCCGACAACTGAACAGCAAGACCCAATCGGACGAGGGTTCGTCAGGCACGCCGGCCTACATGGCGCCCGAGCAGGCCCTGGAGAAGCCCTGCCGGCCCGCGGCCGATTGGTACGCCGTGGGCACCATGCTGTACCAGGTCCTGACCGGCCACTGCCCATTCACCGGCGCCATGTTCGAGATCCTGCTCAAGAAGCAGACAGAGGATCCGCCCAACCCATTGCAGGTCAACCCCGAAGCCGATCCCGTGTTGGCCGAGCTGTGCATGCGGCTGCTGCAGCGCGATCCCGGCCAACGCCCCAGCGGCGGCGAGGTGCTGGCCCGCCTGGGGGTTCGCCCACAGAAACCGGATACATCGCGAAGCTCGCGTCTGACAGGCGGACACACGCCGGTGCAAGGCGTGCATGGACGCGAGGCCGAGCTGCAAGCCCTGCAGCGTGAGTACGCGCGCGTGCGCAAGGGCAACCTGGGTGTGGTGGTGGTGGTGGGGACGTCCGGTATCGGCAAGACCACCCTGGTCAACACCTTCCTGGGCGCTGCCAGGAACCCCGGCCCCACCGCCGATGTCCCCATGATCCTGCAGGGCCGCTGTCATGAACGCGAGACCGTTCCCTTCAAGGCCTTCGACAGCGTGGTGGACAACCTCAGCCATCGCCTGGCCAAGTTCAGCGGCGAGGATCTGACCTTCGTGCTGCCCGACGGGATCCTGTACCTGGCCGAGATCTTCCCGGTCCTGCGACGTCTCAAGCTCATCGAGCACGAGCGCTATTTCCTCCCACCCTTGCGCGACCCCACCGAGTTGCGCAACCAAGCCTTCCAGGCCTTCCGCGACCTGCTGGTACGCCTGGCCCGCATGCAACCGGTGGTGGTTTTCATCGACGACCTGCAATGGGCCGACCTGGACAGCTTCGCCCTGCTGCGCGCCCTGATGCAACAGCCGGGGGCGCCGAACCTGCTGCTCATCGCGTCCGCCCGCGCCTCGACCGAAGAGAACCCGCAGGTCACTCACAACGAGCTGCATGAGTTGTACGTCCAGCCCGGGGTGCAAACCATCTCGCTCGATCCGCTTTCGGATGGGAGCATCCGCGCGCTGGTCGACGACTTCGTCGATCGTGAAAAGGCCGCGGCTTCACGCAAGGAACGCATCGCCGCCACGGTGACCCACGAGGCCGGCGGGCATCCTTTGTTCGCGGTCGAGCTGACCCAGCACCTGCTGAACGCCGAAACGCCAAGACCCAACCCCACCTTGTCGCGCGAGAGCGCGTTCCGCCTGGACGACATGATTCTGGCTCGTGTGGCCGATCTGCCCGAACAGAGCCGGAAGATCCTTCACGTCATGGTGGTGGCCGGCGATCCCTTGACCCAACGGGTGGTGGCCAACGCCGCGGGCGTGCCCCTGGGCTCCGAAGAGTGGGAGTCGAGCCTCTCCGCGCTGGTGGAGGATCGCGTACTCACACGTCGAGGTCGGCAGGCCACCGACGTGGTGGACGTGTATCACGATCGTATCCGTGTGGCGGTGCTGGGCGCCCTGGACTCCTCCGCGCAGCAGGAGCTCCACAAACAACTGGCCCTGGCCATCGAAGAATGGGAGCGCGAGCGCACCGATCTGCTGGCCCGCCACTGGTTGGCCGCGGGCGATCAGGATCGCGCCAAACGCTACGCCTGCGACGCCGCGGCCGAGGCCCGCGCCAAGCTGGCCTTCGATCGTGCCGCACAGTTTTACGAGATCGCCATCGGCTTGGAAAAGGACGAAGCCGTCAAACCCGGCCTGCTGCGCGCTCTGGGCGATTGCCAGGCCAGCCACGGCCACGTCACGCGCGCCGCCGACGCTTATCAGCGCGCGGCCGCGGCGCTGGGCGAGCCCATGCAATCGTGGGACTTGCGCCATCTGGCGGCCGAGCAGCTTCTGCGCGGCGGTCACGTGGTGCAGGGGCTGGATCTCTTGCACGGGGTGCTCAAGCAAGAAGGCCTGCATCTGGCCCGCACCCCGCGCACCGCCTTGTTCTCGTTGACCTGGCGTCTGGCGTGGCGACGCCTGCGCGGCTTCAAGTTCAAGGAAAAGCCCACCGCCGAGCTTTCGGCCGCCAACAAACACCGCCTGGACGTGTTGTGGTCGGTGACCCACGGACTTGGCGTGGTCGACACGGTGAGGGCCAACGATTTCCTTCTGCGCTTCATCGCCTTGGCCCTCAAGCTCGGCGACACACGACGGGTGGCCCAAGGTATGGCCGTCTTGGGGGCGCAGATGGCGGCCTTGGGTGGTTCGCGCTTCACCTGGGCCATGCGCCTGGTGTCCGAGGCCGAGGTCCTCGCCCGCTGTTCCGGGCACCCCGCGGTCATCGGCCTGGCGCGCATGTGCCGTGCTTTCGTCGGCTACTTTTCTGGCGAATTCGATGCCATGGCCAGCGAATTCATGGCCGTTGAGCAGCATTTCCTCAGCAAATGCCACGGGGTCAGTTGGGATCTGGCGACCACGCGTTCCTTCGCGTGTTTCTCGCTGCGCCTGTCGGGCAGGCTGCGCGAGCTGTGCGAACGCGTGGACCGCTACAGCGCGGACGCGGATCGCACCGGCGATCGCTTCCTGGCAGCCAACCTGCGCACGTACATGTCCATCGTGTGGCTGGTGCGTGACAACCCCGAACGCGCGGCCAAGGACATCAACGGCATCCTGTACGGCTGGCCGGCGGACATGTACCACGTCCAGCACTTCTTTCATTTGTATGCCCGGTGCGAACAGGCGCTGTACGCGGAAAACCCCGAGGCCGCGTTGGCGGCCATACGCGCCGAGAAGTCGCGGCTGGCCAGTTCGGGTCAACTGAAGGTCAGCGGCATCCGTATCGAGAACGCGTGGATCAGCGGCCGCGTGGCGCTGGCCCTGGCCGAGGGCAAACCAGAGAAGGACCGCCTGCCCTTGCTTCGCCTCGTGCGCAGGCACGCGGCTCTTCTGCGCAAGAGCGAGCACCAGGTGGGTGTGGCCATGGGTGCATCGCTGGAAGCAGGCGCGATCTGGCTCGCCCCGGGCGTGGATCGCGCGCAGGCTCTCGGCGCCCTGGATCGCGCGGTGGCCACGGCCGAGACTTCGGGTTTCACGCTACTGGCCGAAGCCGGGCGCTGGTTCTTGGGCGAGCACGCCAGCGGGCGTCGAGGGGAAGAGATGCGCATGCGCTCGCACCGCTGGCTGGCCGACCAGGGCGTGCAAAACCCTGCGCGCCTGGCCCACATGATCGCCCCCGGCTTCCGCAACGGCCTTCCGCAATAGGCCACTGCTGGCCCCGCGTTGGACGACCTGTGAATCGACTCGTTCGCGCCTCGTTGAGGAAGCGTTTGACCAGTGACTGATCGCCGATCAGGCGGACGATGCGGTAGTGGCCTCAACCGAAAGCCCGCCGAAAAGGGCTGGGCCGTTCACCGGAGGGTCTTCCGGTCGCCGACGCGGCGGCGGCGGGATCGCACCACGGCCGCAAATCCGGCAAAGGCGAAGAGCCAGAACGCCGATAGGGTTTGTCCATCTCCGCCGAGCGCGCAACCGCAGCCGCTGGAGCCGGACTGGGCCGGGGCAGGTCCCGCGTCGGCGGGATCCTTGGCCCCGGTCGATTGATTGGTTGCGACCGCGGTGCCGCAACCGGTGGCGCCAGCCCTGTCAATGGCAGCGTCCACCACTGTGGTTCCACCACCCGCCGTGCGCCCGCCCATCCCGGCGTCAACGCGAACCGTGCCGGTGGCACCGCCCGTTCCCGTCGCGCCGCCCGTTCCCGTCGCGCCGCCCGCACCCGCGGCCCCGTCGGATTCGCGGTAGCTGCCGTTCACCAAGGTCGTGATGCTGCTGCCGGGAAGGGTTATGGCGTCGGCGGCCACCGTTCCCAGGCTGGCCGCGTCCTCGCTGGCCGAGGTGCGAAACGCCTGATAGTCGGCGGGCAGGCCGCTGCCCACCAGCGTGAGCGTCTTGCTCTTGCTCCCGGTATTGATGGCCACCACGGTGAAGGCGTTCATTGTCGGGTTGAAGAAGGCCACCGCCATGACCTCGGGGTCGCTGCTCTTGACGTCCACCCGCTGAGCGCCCGGCCTGATGAATCGGAAGAACTGTTTCGACACGTGGTAGTTCTTGCCCGGCTTGCTGGCCCCGGCCATCAAGGAGAACTCGGAGAATCCTTCCTTCTCGCTGCCCTGCCAGTAGGTCCACGCGCTCACGTTGCCGTAGGCCAGGGCCGCGTAGATGGCCTGCCCCAGATCGAGCGGCCCAGGTTTGGCCGTGGTGCCCGGCCAGGTGTGGAAGTAGCCCGAGGTCTCGGTCATCCACAACGCCTTGCCGGTCTTGGCGGTGGCGGTTCGCATGGAGGTCCACATGGAGGCGAGACTCGAGGTCGCGGTGGCGGCGACGCCATCGACGTAGCCGTGAACCGCGAAGGCATCCAGGACCGAGAGCGCCGCCGGCACGTTCATGATGTTGCCCGTGTAGAACCAGGTGTCGAAGGCGGTGCCCGGGGACTTGCCGCACTCGATGCCCAGCATGTTCTCGGCGCCGAACAACTTCACGTTGGGGAACGCGGCCTTCACGCTGGGACCGACGGCGGCCAGGGTGGCCGAGTAGGCGTCCTGCATGTAGACGCAGGCGTTGTACGGCTCCTCGAAGTAGGGCTCGTTCTGGAAGCTGAGCGCGTACACCTCCACGCCGATGTCCTTGTACATCTGCAGCCCCGCGATCAGCCACTTCGCGAAATCGGCCCGCATGGCGGGATCCAAGATGTTTCCGCCCTTGGTGTCTTTGGGACGCGTGGGCGGATCGGTCGTGCAGGCGAGATTCTCGTCATCGCTGATGCACTTCATCGCGGCGGGCGCCGACCACACCGTGAGCAGGACCTTCAATTTCACGCCACGCTTTTTGGCGGTGTCGACCATGGTTTGCACCACCGGACGCATGGTCTCCCACTTGGCGTCCTGGACCGTCGCCTCCGAGACGTACTCGTTGCGCCACATGCTGATGCCCAAATCGTCGATCACCTTGTCGGTCCAGGCTTGGTCCAACACGGCGTCGGGCGACGACCACCAGACATCGGCCGCCCCAAAGAAACCAAACCCTTCGATGGTCTGGTAGGTGGTGGCACGGTCGATGGTCAGATCGGCAGCCTCAACCGACATCGGCAACAGAACGGCAAGCAGACCCAGGAACGTCTTGATGTGTCGCATGCGACCCCCCTCAGCAGCGGCATCTTCTCTCCAGGGTTAGCGTCATCCCAAGAAGATTTTCGCGACGGCGATGATTTGACTGTGGCCGGCAGGTCCGGGCATGCTTGAGTCATGCGGCATTTTTATCGACTATCTTGGCCAGCTATCGTCGCTGCTTGTCTTGCAGCGGTGACTCTCAGCGGCTGCTCCAATTCGGAAACGAGTGGCGCCTCAGGCGGACAGACGAGCGTCTCGTCATCCGCGGCAGGAGGCGGGAGCGTCAGCAGCAGCGGCCGCACCGACCTGGCAGGCAGCACGGCCCCCGGCGGCACCACGGCTTCAGGCGGCCTGGGGGGATCGAGCGGCCTCTTAACCGCGAGCGGCGGCACGAGCTCAAGCCACAGCGGGGGCGTGCCGGATTCCGGCGGGCGCACGGCCTCGGGGGGCGCTTTCGGCGGCGGTGGTTCCACACGGATCGGCACGACCGGAACCGGCGGCGTGGTGAACAGCGGCGGGCTCATCAGCACGGGTGGCGCCGGCGGCTCGCGCACCACCAGCACCGCCGACCACGGCGGAAGCACGGCCGCGACCGGCGCGGCCGGCGCCAAGGGCGGCACGACGAGTGCCGGCGGCACGGCGACCGGCGGCACGACCAACGCCGGTGGCACGGCGGCGGGCGGCACGACGAGCGGCGGCAGCACGGCGACCGGCGGCACGGCGACCGGCGGCACGACGGGCGGCGGTGGCACAGCGACCGGCGGCACGACGAGTGCCGGTGGCAACACGACCAACGCATGTCCGCCCGCCACGGCCCTGACCGGCGGCAAACAGTACTGCTCGAACACCAAGGGCGACCTGAACAGCGGCTATTCCTACGAGCTGTGGGCCGAGGGCAGCGGCACGGGATGCATGACGGTGCACGGTGTGGAAGCCGCCTTCAGCGCCACCTGGAACAGCGTCGAGGATTTCCTGGCGCGCGCGGGTCTGACCTTCGATCGAACCAAGACGCCCGCGCAGATCGGGACCATCTCGTCGGAGTTCGCCGAGACCAAGACCGCCGACTCGGGCTTGGTCTACGTCGGCATCTACGGCTGGACGGTCGACCCCCTGGTCGAGTACTACATCCTCGACGACTGGGGCAGCACCAGGCCCGGGAACACCGCCTCGGACGGGACGCCCCGAACCAGCATGGGCACCATCGTGGTGGACGGGGACACCTACGAGGTGTGGACGCACGAACGGGTCAACAAACCGGCCATCACCGGAGACAACAAGACGTTCCAGCAGTACTTCAGCATTCGGCAGACGGCCCGTCAGTGTGGGCGCATCTCCATCTCCGAGCACTTTTCGCAATGGACCCAAAAGGGCATGCCACTGGGCAAGCTGGTCGAGGCCAAGCTGCTCATGGAGGCCCAGAATGGCAGCGGAACCATCGCCTTCAGCAAGGCAAGCGTCGTGGTGATCAAGTGACCGTGCCGGCGCCGGCCGTGAAGTGTCGCGCGATCTCGGACTTGAACCAGGTCATGGTCTCCCGTAGCTGTTCGGCATCCTGAAGTGACAGCGGCAAGCGCGGCGGGTAGCTGCGACCCAGGCTTTGGGCCATGAAGGCCCCCAGCGGGTTGTAGGGCAGCAACGTGAGGTGTCGCCCCCCGAGCTCGGTCACGCGATCGACCAGCGCACGCAGGTTGGCTCGGTCGTCGGTGATCTCCGGGATGAGCGGGATGCGCACCTGCACGCGATCGGGACAGGCGACCAACAGATTCTTCAGGTTGGACCAGATGCGCTGGTTGCTGCGCCCGGTGACCACCTGATGGGCGTCAGGGTCGGCCAGCTTGAGGTCGAACAGGATCAGATCGACGTGGGGCAAAATCCATTGGGTGAACGCCGCGGGAGCGAACTCGCCACAGGTCTCGATGGCGGTGGCAATCCCGGCCGCGTGCAAGCGGCGCAACAGCTCGCCGGAAAAATCGGGAAAGAGCGTGCACTCGCCGCCCGACAAGGTCACGCCGCCACCCGAATGGCGGTAATAGGCCTGGTCGTGCATCAGCACTTCGACGATCTCGTCCACTGTCATGGGCCGCCCGATCAGGGCCAACGCGCCCGAGGGACAGACGCGCGTGCAGGCCCCGCAGGTCTGGCACTTCTTGCGATCGAGCGCGCGCGGTCCGTTGGCCAGGGCCTGCCGCTCACAGGCGGCCGTGCACAGTCGGCAGTCGATGCACACCCGCTGACGAAAGGCGATCTCGGGCGCCGGGTTCTGCGTCTCGGGGTTCTGACAGAACAAACAGCGCAGCGGGCAGCCCTTGAAGAAGACCACGCTGCGGATGCCCGGACCGTCCTCCAGGCTGTGGCGTTTGATATCGACAATCAGGGGATGGCTCATGGGACCCTCCGGTGGGGTGTTCCTCAGGCGATGCCCAGGCGGCTGACCAGGTCGCGCGCCAAAAAGCCGAGCTTGTAGATGTAGTTCAGGTTGCCGTCGACCGAAACCTCGTTGGCCAGGAGCGACGACAGGATGTCCTGGTCGCGCGAGAAGAGAAAGCGGCGCAACGCGGCCGGATCGTTGAAGGTGACCGCCACGTCACAGGCCGTGATCTCGGAGAAGAGCACGCGCATGCGACCGTTGTCGAAGCGCGCTCCGGCCGCCACCTTGCCGGTGGCCGTACGAAACAGGTACACGCCCTGGAATTCCTTGATGTGGCGCCGGTAACCGCCCAGCAGTAGGAAGGCCATGGACATCCCCGCCAGCAACGCCTCGAGGAACTTGTCGATCAGTTTGCCCTCCAGCGCCCCACGCAGTTGCTCGATTTCCTTGCGCATCAAGCGCCGGGCCCAACGGTCGGGCAGCAGCGCCGCGAATGACTTTGCGAAGAAGTGCCTGATGGCGGTCATGACGGGCTCGCGCTCGTGAACTCGACCGCTTGACCGCCGGCCAGATCGTATTCGGTGCGCTCGATGATCTCTTGCTGCATCTGCGGGTTCAGATCCTTGAAATACGCGGTGTAGCCCGACACGCGCACCAGCAGCTCGGCGTGAGCCTGCGGATTCTTCACCGCATCGATGAAGGTGTCGCGTGTGGTGACATTGAACTGGATCTCCATGCCGCCCGCGCCTCCGCCGGTGACGGGATCGAAGTAGCCCTCGACCGAGGCCACGAAGTTGTCCAGCATTCTCGGCCGGTCGGCGTGGTCGGGCGTGTACTTGAGATTGACCGCCACGCCGTTCGACAGCAGCTCGGGCGGCAGGCTGGCGACCGAGCGCAGGGCCTTGGTCAGCGACGGGGTCACCCCCGAAACCGGCGTCAGGCCGCTGGCGAAGTTCTCGTGGTCACGCCGTCCGTTGGGGGTAGCGCGCATCAGCCGACCGAAGCCCGCGTGGTTGGTCATGGTCCAGTAGCCCACGCGGTAGCGGCCCCCCCGGTAGTTGACCTTTCGGCCGAAGATCTCGTCCAGCTTGCTGGCCAGCCAGCCCGCGATGCGATCCGCGGCCGGGTTCTCGTTGCCGTACTTGAGGGTGCGCGCCGGGTTGCGCAGCCTCACCCTCAGCGGCTCGTGGCCCTCGAAGTTCTTGTTCATGGCCTGTAACAACGCCGGCAAGCTCAACGCCTTCTCCACGAAGACCACCTGTTCGATGGCAGCCAGCGAATCCACCACGTCGGCGAAGCCGATGATGCTGGCCCCCGACGAGTTGATGGTGGCACCGCCGAAGATCAGATCCTTGCCCTTTTGCATCGGCCCTTCGAACAGACTGGACAGGATGGGCGTGGGATACATTTCCTGGTGCGTGCGGCCCAATGCCTCGTTCAACGACACCGCGCGATCGATCACCCAGCTGGCCTGGGCCAGGAACGCCGTCTGCAAAGCCTCGAAGGAGACGAACGAAGCCGCCTCGCCGGTTCGCTCGCTGATGAGAGCATCGCCGGTGTACCGGTGCGTGCCGTTGTAGAGCGCCAGCTCGAGCACCGAGGTCAGGTTGAGCAAGATCGAGGCGCTGGCACCGTAGTGACGGCCGTTGCTGCCCGGCTCGACACAGCCGGTGATGCCGTAATCGCGCGCGTGCTCCAGCGCATCGCCCTTGGCGACCAGCGCGGCGATGACCGCGCGATCGTTGTGCAGGGCCGGGGTGGCTCCGGTGTTCAGGTTGGCCTCGCACAGTCGGCGCAGGTACTGCGGGGGATTGACGCCGGGAAAGTAGCGCGCGTTCAAGTTCGGATCGCGCAGCATCATCAACTCCGTGGTGCGAATCATCAGATAGGTCAGATCGTTGACCGCGTCCTGGCCCTGGCTATCCACCCCGCCGATGGTGATGGCCTGGTTGGATCCGGTGCCGCCGAACAACTGCTCGCCGGTGGCAGGCACGGTGGGCACGTGATCGCCGATCTTCAACCACAAGCAGCACAGCAATTCGATGGCCTGCTCGACAGTGAGCGCGCCGGTCTGGATGTCGCGACGGTAGAGATCGTAGAGAAGCTGATCCAGCCGCCCCAGGCTGAGCCCCACGTCCGGATTCTCCAGATGAACGGCGGTCCAGCAGATCCAGACGGTGGTCAGCCCCTCGCGGAAGCTGCGTGCCGGGAACTCGGGCACGCGTTGGTTGACGTCGGCCAGGGCCAGCAGCTCGGCCCTCGCCTCGGCATCGCTGGTGTTCTTGGCCAGGCGGCGCGCCTCGGCGGCCAGGTTGCGCGAGAAGGCGGCGATGCCTTCCATGGCCTCGACCATGGCCGCGTAGAACTCGCGCTCGTCACCCTGGCTGTTGCGGCCGCGCTCTCGCGCCTGCTCGATCAAGCCGCGCAGCCCCACCCGCATCACCTGGGAGAAGTCCGGGATGGTGTGCGAGATGCAGTTGCCCTTGCTGGTCAGGAAGAACACCAGCCGCTGCAGCAACACCATCTCGGGCGCGTCGTGCTCGCCCACCGCCGCACCTGTCCGGCCTTCGTTCATGCGCACCCGACAGCGCTCGATCACGGAGTGCTTCAGCCAGTACGGGAAGACGTCCTGGTTGAGGACACGCATGTCCTCGTCGGTGAGAAAATAGGGATTGGCGGCACGTCGTTGGATGTCGAGCAGCTCGGGCCAAAGCGCCAGACCCATGAACTCGGGGAAGATCGGCACGCCCTTGAAGTGGCTGGTGGTCGAGCCGGCAAAGAGCGAGCGCGCCTGCACGGGAAACGCGCTCATGGTGCGATCCACGCCGTGGTCTTGGTGCACGATCGGCTTGCGACGGGTGAGCACGTAGCGGTACAGCCGGGCCTTGTCGAGTGGGCTGATGACCGGCTTGTCGAACAGGCCCTTGTCCAGACTGTAGCGGGTCAGCAGGCGGGGTCGCTCCGTGCAGATCTCGGGTACGGCGCGAAAGTAAGCCGCACGCAAGGCCTCCACGCGAGGGCTTCGCTTCTGATCCACCAACGTCAGGTCCGTCAAGGTCACGTGTCGGTTCATCTCGCCTCCTGCGGCCACCGCGGCGAACTATGGCACGAACCGCGGGCACGGCCCAAACAGATCCGCGCCCGCCTCGGCGGTCAGGTGGTGGGGGGCCGCGCACCGACCAGGCACCCTTCGGTGCAACTGGGAGTGCAGCGCCCGTCGCACGGCTCGACGTGAACGGTGACGCTGGCATTGCCGAAGCGTTCCCCGATGGCGTCGCCGATGGTGTGGACGAGCTTGTGCGAATCCTCGACCGAGAGGGTGCGGTCCACCTGAACGTGCAGGTCGACGAATCGTTGCGGGCCCGCTTTGCGCGTGCGCAAGGCGTGGAAGCCAAGAACGCCGGGGACGGAGCGCAGGTGGTCGCCTATCCACCGCTGCTCGTCTTCGGGCAAGGACGTGTCCATCACGTCGCGCAGCGACTCGCGGGTGAGATCCCAGGCGGCCTTGATGATGAGCAGCGCCACCGCGATGGCCGCCACCGGATCGAGCCAATCGACGGGCAGGGATGGCCACAGCCAGCGTGCGAGCAAGATGGCGAACAGCCCGAACATGACACCCGCCGAGGTCCACACGTCGGTGCGCAGGTGCCAGGCGTCGGCCTGCAGGGCGATGGAGTCCGTTTCCTTGCCGACGCGAAAGAGCATGCGCGAGACGAAGTAGTTGGCCAGCGCCGAGGCCGCCATCACCGCGATACCGAGGCCCGGCATCTCGACGGGTGACGAGGCCATGAGCTTGTGAACCGCCTCGTAGATGATCCAGGCCGCGGCAAAAAGAATCAGGATGGCCTCGACCGTGCCGGACAGGTTCTCGATCTTGCCATGGCCGTAGGGATGGTCCTTGTCAGCAGGCCGGTTGGCCGTCCGGACCGCGAACAGGGCGATGGCGGCCGCGACCAGATCGATGCCGGAGTGGATGGCCTCCGAGATGACCGAAACCGAACCGGTGAGCAGGCCGATGACGACCTTGCCCACCACCAGGGTGGCGTTGGATAGGACGGAGATGACGGCGGCGCGGGTTTTGCGGCGGGTGGTGTTCATGGCGACTCCTTGGAAGAGCAAGTCCCACGGGACCGATCCCGCTGCCCACGAGGGCCCGGCTGCGCCCCCGAGGGCCGCCTGATCTTTGAGATGACTCATTGTAACATCCCGACCAGAGATCGCCAAGCCAGCAACCGCAGCCAGCAACCGCAGCCAGCAACCGCGCTGTCCGCCACCCCGTGGCCACTCAAGCGCTGCATGTCTGGCGACTTCGCAGTAGAAAGGGGGCATGAGCATCTCTTCACGCACCCGCGGGATGGGCCGACTTCCCCTGCTTTGCGCGGCTTTGTGTCTTGGCTGCGTGAGTACGGGCCGCGGCTACCAGCTCTATGTGGGGCCGGCCGCGGATCCCTCGACCGTGGCCAATTTGAACGGCTACGTGCAGTCGGTCGACGGCCAGGACGTACGCAAACACGCCCGCAGCTTGGAGCTTCTGCCGGGGTGCCACGTGATCACCACCCCCAAGAGCTGGGGCGGGGTCGGCGAGACCGGCGGCGTGGTCGCCACCACCGGCCCCATCACCTACGCCATCCGCATGCTGGCGGGACACAGCTACTCGATCGAGGTCCGCCAAGACGGTTCTGCGGGTTCGACCAGCAGCGTGCGCATCTCGGCCAAGGAGAAGGATGCCACCGGCAAGGTCACCGACACCTTCTCGCCCGCGTTCAACGACCCGACCTGCCAGGAAGAACACCGCGGCGGCAAAGACCTCATCCTGCAAGTCCCGACGCTGGGTCACTGACATTGACAGCCTGCCTGCCGCATGAAAGCGTGACCAGCGCGATATCGAGAGGCGTCTTGGATGAGTTGCTGTCCCGCATGTGACACCGCGCCCAAGGCAACGCCGAGGCCGAGAACCGCATCATCCGCGACACCCTGTCCAAGTGCGCGGGCAACCAGACCCGCGCCGCCGAGCTGCTGGGCATCAGCCGGTTCGCGCTCATGCGCCGCCTGAAGGATCTCTCCGTGCCCCGCCCCCGCCTGCGCCGCCCAACGCCGATTCGCTAGGGTGGCGCCGGCCCTCACAGCGAGTAGGCGATCCGCCCCGAAAGACTCAGCGTCAGGTCCAGGATCCAATCCTGGGCTGGCAATTGCCCCGCCACCTGCAGTTCGACGACCGTCTGGTGACCCGAAAATGGGCGTAGGATCCACCCTCTGTTGAAAGAGAGAGCGCGCCCATGTCCTTGTTTCATCCTGTCCCGAAGTCGTTGCTGGCCCTTTCGTTGCTGCTTGGGGCCTGCTCGGGATCCACGGGAAAGGGATCCTCGGCCACCGGTGGGTCGATGGGCGGCACGACTCTGGGAGGTTCGACCACGGGTGGAGCCAGCGGGGCCGCATCCGACAGCGGAAAGTCAGTTGCGGGTGGGGGCGTGACCACGACGGGCGGGGGCGCCGCGGGTGGCTCCCTGACCGGAGAAACCTCGAGCAGCGCCGGCGGCGCCACGACCGGCGGCTTTTCCTCGAACGCGACGGGCGGGCAGACGCGCACCGGCGGCGTACAGTCCTCCAGCAGGCCAGCCGACGCGGGCATCCCGGACACTGGCCGCAGCGGGGGCAAGATTGCGGATGGTGGCGCGGATGCCAACCGCACGGGCGGGACGACGGCGGGAGGCGCTTCCACGACCGGGAGTGCGAGCGGGGGCGCGACCTCCAGCACCACCACGGCCCCCCAAGAGCTGCTGGCCTTCCCCGGCGCCCAGGGTTTCGGCCGCTTCGCGGTCGGCGGGCGCGGTAGGGACGTGGTTCACGTCACCAACCTCAACGACGCGGGCGAAGGCTCCCTGCGGGACGCCATCAGCCAGCCCAACCGCACCATCGTGTTCGACGTGGGCGGGGTCATCAAGATCACCTCGCGCCTGGTGTTCAAGAACAACCTGACCATCGCCGGCCAGACCGCCCCGGGCGGCGGCATCACCGTGTACGGCGACGGCACCTCGTTCTCCAACGCCAACCACACCATCGTGCGCTACCTGCGTTTTCGCATGGGCAAGAGCGGAGAGTCGGGCAAGGACACGGTGACCGTGGCCGCGGGTCACGACATCATCTTCGACCACTGCTCGCTCAGCTGGGGCCGCGACGGCACCTTCGACCTGAACCAGGAGTCGGACGGCGCCATCTACAACATCACCTTGCAGGACTCGATCGTGTCGCAGGGCCTGCAAACCCACAGCACCGGTGGCCTGGTGGTCACCAAGAGCACGTCCATCCTGCGCTCGCTGTACATCGACAACAACTCGCGCAACCCCAAGGCCCGCGGCACCACGCAGTTCGTGAACAACGTGATCTACAACTGGGTCGCGTCCGGCTACATCCTGGGCGACACCGCGGGGCGCTCCGACGGCGCCTTGCTCGGCAACTATTTCATCAGCGGCCCCGAGACCAACGGCAAGACCCTGGACAGCCCCACGCCCGAGTACCACGTGTACGCCGACGGCAACTATTACGACAGCGACAAGGACGGCTCCCTGAACGGCCGGCTGCTGGCCAAGGGTGACTTCGGGACCGCCACCTGGGAAACCAAGCCGTCGGTGTCGTTCCCCCCGGTGCCCGCCCTGTCCGCCCAGGAGGCGTACGAACTGGTCATCAAGCAGGCAGGCGCCTCCCGCTGGCGCGATCCCGTCGATGACTACGTCGTCGCCGAGCTGAAGTCGCTAGGCAAGCAGGGCAAGACCATCAGCGACGAGACCACCCTGGGCATCGCCAACGTGGTGGGCGCCGTCGCCGGCGGCAGCGCGCCCCAGGACACCGACCAGGATGGCATGCCCGACGATTGGGAAAGCCAGAACGGCCTCGACCCCGCCAATCCCGCCGACCGCAACGGCGACGCCGACCAGGACGGCTACACGAACCTCGAGCAGTACATCAACGCGATCGTGCCATGAACCGCTACGGCACCGCGATCTCGCGCACGCTGCCCTTCTTCAAAATCAGACCCTCCGTGCCCACGTTGTCGCTCCTGAAGTAGACGGTGATGTTGGGTTTGCCGCTCTCCGAGCCGTCGCGCGTGGGCGCCTTGGTGAGCGGCATGCCGGGATCCACGCCGGAGGCGCAGGGCGTGGCTCCCACGCCGAAGTCCTTGCCGTAGTCCACGTGCTCGTTCAGCTTGCGCCAGGTGCCGCCATCCTTGCCGTCGGTCTCGTCAATCCACAGCTCCTGCCTCACGCCGCCGTCGGCCAGGTCGTAGACCGCGTGCTTGTAGCCGATCCACTGGTCCTTGGGCAGCTTGTCTTTGCCTTCGCCGTCACTCCACTGCTGCTTGCTCAGGATGGCGGTGCTGTCGGTGTGCCTGGTTTCCTTTTCGAAATCGATTTTGCCGTCGCAGCGCATGCGCGCGTTCAGGCCGCGCGTATCGCACAGGTCCACCGTCTCTTTCCCGGTGGTGCCGTGGTTGGTGCGCGCCAGGGCCGCCATGCCGGCGTACTGGGTGTTGCAGTCGAAGGCCGAGGTGCGCATGAAGTACATGGTGATCTCCACGTCGCGCCATTGATCCTGCTTGGCGGGATCGTGCACGTACATGCGGGGCACGCCGCCGGAGATCTTGAGCGTGCCGGCCCCGTCGCTGCTGTAAGAAGCAGAGCCGTGATCGGCGTCGAACCACGCATCCTGCGGGTCCAGGCCGGTGAAGCTGCGTGCCTTGCCGTTGTCCCACGACGACGTCCAGTTCTTGCCGTTGGGCCACGAGGGATAGAGTTGTTTGATGCCGAAGCGGTCGAGCCCGGGCGCGGTGCTCGACGACCCGCCGCCGGCGCTCGAGGAGGCGGCCGTGGTTCCGCCACCCTGCCCGCCCGAGCCCGAAGACCCAGCCGTGATCCCGCCGCGGCCGCCCGTGCTGGTCATCGAGCTGCCCGCAGCACCACCCGAGGCGGACGCCGAATCCGTGAAAGACCAACCAGCGCTCCCGCCCCTCGCCGAGGAGACGCTGGTCAAAGCGCCCGCGCTCGCGCCACCCGAACGGACACCACCGCTGTTGCCGGTGGACGCGATTGACGAGCCTCCGCCAGCAGAGGCGGGGCCGGCCATCCCCCCCGCGCCGCCACCGCCACCCGCCACAGCGCCGCCACGCGTGCTGTTGCCTCCCGACGAGCTGGCACAAGCCCCTAACAAGAGCAGCGGACACGCGAGCCACGCCCAAGGTCGTAAGGAGCTCATCGCCATGATCGTATCACCCGGCGCCAGGGACCGGTACTTGGCTACTTCTTGGCCTTACTGAGCTTATCAACCGCGGTCCTGGCCGGGACGGCGTCGACGCCAATCACCAGCTTTTCCTTGATGGGCCGGCACTCGGTGTCCTGGCACAGAACGAAGCCGGCCTCGGCGGCGATCTCGCTGGTGCCGGGGTTGCTGGCGGCCAACGAGACGTCGAAACGTGCGCTGTTCTCGCTGGTGGCGGCAAGATCGGTGCGGGTCAGCTTGGGCTTGTCCACGGTCACGCCCGGGCTCGGGTTCAGCTTGAGCGTGAGAGGCGCCTCGGCGTTGAGGTGCCAGCCCTTCTTGGTGGCGATGGTGACGCTTGCCGTGGCCTTCTCCCCCACCGTGGCCTTGGCGGGCTTGGTCTTGACGTCGTAGGTCTCGTCAGCGGCAATCGCGCTGGTCGCGAGGGTCAGGCAGAAGGCACAGCTCAACAGGCAACGCACAGGGAAAGTCATTCCCTTAGTGTAGCCGACAACTATGAGACTGGCCTTCGCGTCAGGGTGGTGGAGGTCTTGGCACCTCCGCCAAGCGGCATGTCCCACTCGCCCGTGCAGGCCGAGATGTAGCTCAGGGCTTGGCGGTCGAGCGTGCCCGCGGCCATTCCGGGCCGTGCCACCGAATTCGCCAGCACCAAGGCCAACCGGGCGGTGGTCGAGCGCAGCTTGCGAATTCCGGCCACGGCGATTTGCTCCTGCATGCGCAGGGCAAAGGGTTGGGTCGCCTTCAGCAGGTTCTGAAAGGACCTGCGGCGAATCTCGAGCGTCACCGCCCTGGTCTTGGCGCGCAGGGAGGCCGAGCGCAGGCTGCCCGCCACCAGGGCACTCTGCCCCACCAGGCTGCCCGGACGCATGGTGGCCAGCACGCGTTCCTCGCCATCCACCGACTTCACCACCTCGAGCGAACCGCTGGTGAGCAGGAAGCACGATGTCCCTGCCGTACCCTCTCGATAAAGCAATGCGCCAGGCGAGAACTGGCGAGAGCGAGCGGCGAGCAGAACCTGCTCGATCTCGCCCTTACTGTAGCCGGGCATGAGATCCTTGATGCGAAGGCCCTTCATGCAACGCCTCGCATCCGCCCCATCAGGCAGTCCCAGGCGCCGTGTCCCTCGGCCCCCCCCTTGCGCAGCTCGGGCAGCCGGGCCGCCAGGTGTCCGGCCAGCTCGCGATCGATGCGGTCGTCGATGCGTTGCAGCCGCTGGATGACACTGCGGAGGATGGCGCCGACCAGCGCGTGGGCGAGATCAGGGGCCACCTCGCGCATGCGGGTCAAGTCGTGGCGCGAGAACTCGTAGGCCACGGTTCGCCGTGCGGCCAGCAGCGTGGCGCTGCGTGGGCAGGGATCGATGCACGACGTCTCGCCCACCACTTCGCCGGGGCTTACGCGCGCGACTTCGATGTTCCCCCGCCGAGGCGCGGGCAACATCACCGAGAGCTCGCCATCCATGACCACCAACATGCTGTCCCCGGGCTTGCCTCGCTCGAACACCGTCATGCCTGATTCGTACTGCCGTATGCGCATGAAGCGCAGGAGTTCGCAGCAGTCCGTGTCGGACAGCGTCTGGAACAGTTTGACGGCTCGTATCACGTGATTCATCGCGCACCCAAACACATCGGCAGGTTGAGGCCGGACTGCAGGTGGAATCGTCGAACCCGGGAAAATCGCTTCAGCGCCGGGCACCTCGGCGATCTTCGCGATGGTGAAACCTGAGACGTTCTGAGGTGTCAGTGTCATTGAAAGCCCAAGACGCCGCTGGCGTGAACCGGCGGCCGGGCTGTCCCCGCTCGCGGCGTGCGCGGAAAAGTGACCGCGGCCTGCGAGCCCAACGCGAGGAGTTTGTCATGTCTACCATCGCGACCACTCGACACGTGTATCCCCACACCCGGCCTGCCTATGAGGGCGACGCCCTGGAGATCCAGGCGCTCTTCCGCGGTCAACTGATCGGCACGCGGCACCTGCAAGATGCCCGGGGCCGCTACGTGATCGGCGCCACCGCCGACGCCGACGCCCCCGTGGCACAAGAGATCATCGGCGCCAGCTCGCTGCCACTCGTGACCCCGTGGGGCCAGGACTACCTGGTGAACGTCACACCACGCATGGGGGGCGAGCTGTGGGTGGATGGTCGCGCCTGGCCCTTGCAGGACTACGTGCGCGCACGCGGACACAGTTTTGCCCTGCCCCCGCAAGGCCAGGCGCGCGTGGACTGCGGCGAGGTGGTGTTCGTGCTGGGCCGGACCAGCAAACCGCAGAAGCTGCCACGCCGCTGGCTGGCTTGGCGCTGGGCCGAGCAGAAGTACACCGCCCTCAGTGCCTTGGCCCTGGGACTGTTCTTGCTGGCCGCCATGACCCTGCCGCCCGACACGCGCGCGCTGTCTTTCGAGGAGTTCGGTTGGACCAGCATCAAGATCCCCGCCCTGAGCATCCCGCCGGTCGAGAAGGAAGTCCCGGAATGGTTGACCAAGCAACCCACCGGCAGGAACGAAGGCCAACCCGCCGCGGGTCCGTCCGGACAGATGGGCGACCCCAAGGCGCAGAAGACCAACGGGCGGGCGGCCTTCAAGGGGCCCAAGGACAATCCCCAGCCGGCCCTCAGCAAGGAGGAGGCGGCCAAGCAAGCCGCGAACAGCGGAGTCATGGGCATCCTCAATCAGAACGACGCCGTCACCCGATCGATCTTCAGCAACGGCATGGCCATGGGTCAGGACCCCGAATCCATCCTGGGGGGACTGGTCGGGGTCGTCACCGCGTCCTATGGCACGGGCGGGCTGGGTCCCACCGGAAGCGGGGCGGGCGGCGGGGGAACCGGACAGAAAAGCATCGGTTTTGGTGATCGCGATCGCTTCGGGACCCTGGGGCGCGGCGTGGATGGCAGCGGAAGATACGGAACCGCGGTCGGTTGGCTCCGGCCCAAGCGCACCATCTCCCCTGAAGTGACGGCCAGCATGCCCACGGTGCGTGGCTCCTTGGACAAGGAGATCATCCGGCGCATCGTCCGCCTGCACATGAACGAGGTGAAGTACTGCTACGAGAAGGAGCTGACGACCCACGCCGGGCTGTCAGGCCGCGTGTCGGTCCAGTTCGCCATCGGCCTCAATGGGCAGGTCTTCTCTTCGGTGTTGCAGTCCTCGAGCATGGGCAACCCGCGCGTCGAGAGCTGCGTGGTCAACGCCGTTCGCCGCTGGGAGTTCCCCAAGCCCACGGGGGGTGGCGTGGCCATCGTGGTCTACCCCTTCAACTTCACCTCGCCCAACTCGTAACGGAATGAACCACCAAGAATACAGAGACGGAAGGGAGTGGTGTAGACTGCGCCGCGCATGCTCAAGTTGGTCGGCCTTACCGGGGGCATCGGTACCGGAAAATCCACGGTGGCCCGTATGATTCGCGACCTGGGCGTGCCCGTGATCGACGCTGATGTGCTGGCCCGCCAGGTGGTGGAGCCGGGGCAGCCGGCCTACCTGGAGATCAAAGCCGCCTGGCCCCAGGTCGTGAACGCCAGAGGGGGAATCGATCGCAAGAAGCTGGCCGCTCACGTCTTTGCCGACCCCACCGAGCGCAAGCGCCTGGAAGACATCACCCACCCACGCATCATGCAGCTGGTGCAGGACCAGAGCGACCAACTCTTCCGCAAGGGTTTCCGCCTGGCCTTTCTCGACGCCGCCTTGCTGGTGGAGACCGGCCTGCACCGGCGGCTGGGTGGCCTGGTGCTGGTCACGGCCAGCGAGTCCCAACAGGTCACCAGGGTGATGGCGCGCGAGAGGTGCACACCCAGCCAGGCCCGCGCCCGCATGCGCGCCCAGTTGCCCATGGAGAGCAAACGGCGCGTGGCCACCGCCATCATCGACAACTCGGGCGACGAGGCGGCCACCCGGGCTCAGGTTCAGGACCTGGTTCGCAAGCTGCTCAAGGCCAAGTAGCTAGCGTGGCTTCACGCACCTGCCGGCCAAGAAATCACATTCGGTCAATCCATCGCTGCGGTTGCTGCAATCGGTGGAAGCTACGCACTCTACGCAGCTAAGGCCGTAGGGGTCGCACACCCGCGACTGCCCAAACATCGAGCAGTCCGCGGAGTCGTTGCAGGGTGGCTGGCATAGCTTGTCGGTGCGGTTGCAGCGGAAATTGGGCGCCATCTGGCCACACGCCTGCGAGCCGGAGCAGGCGCAAATCTTGGGCGCCGGGCCCGAATCGCCAGGCTGACTGCGGACCTCGGTGCAGGTATCGAGCCCGGCAGGACAGTCGGAGGCGCTTCGGCAGGTGGGTACGCAGAAGAGCGCCGTCGGGTGGCAGGTCTCCATCGGTCCGGTGCAGTCGGCCGGGGACTTGCACGCGCCCATCGGTCTCATCCCCCAGCTATCGACGCGCATCGCGAATGCGTCGGCAACGAGATCAAGGCCAAGATCGGGGGCAAGGTCGGGTCTGAGATCGGGAGCGAGATCGGGCTTGAGAGCCGAGGCCAGATCGGACCTGAGGTCGGGGGCCACATCAGGCTTGAGAGGCGGGCCCACATCGGGGGAAGGCCGAGCCTCGGGGCCATGGCCCGCGTCGGGGACACAGCGCGGGTTGTTGTGGCAATAGCGGCTGAAGGCTCCATTGAAGTCGCACGCCGCCAGGTTGACCGCCAGCGGGAAGGCCAGACTGGCCGCCCAAGCCACGCGGGCTCGCCTGCTCATGGCAGCCCCCACGCCATCATGGCCATACCCCCGCCCGGCATCGGCGAAGCCACGGCCTTGACCGTGGGGCCGCCGGCCGAGCGGGTGGCGAAGCCGACAATCCCCACACCCAGCCCCGCGACCGCCACGCCGGACAGAACGAAGGCCGCGGTCTGCCAAGTCTCGCCCGACGATTTCAAGGAACGCGCGCTGTCGAGAGACTGATCTCGGTCCGACAGATCGTCGTACTTCTGGCGCGCCATGAACGCACAGACGCCCGCCCCCAGGACGGCACCCGCCCCGATGGCGGTGGGAATCCAGGGCCACTGGGCTCTGGACGCCCGGGGGACAGGCGAGGCCAAGAGATCGGCTCGCGCGGGCGCAGCTTCCACCCCTTCGCGGCGGGTGGGCGCACGCTCCTTCTCGTTCGTGCTCTCGGCGACCACGGGCCGCTTCGCCTCCGAACCGCGGCTTGGCGACTTGGCCTCGCCCTGACTGACCTGAAGCCGCGTCGGTTCCGACCCGGCGGTTGGCGGGGCCGGCGGCGGTGACGGCGCAGCGGCGGGCGAAGGCTCGGGTGCCGTGACCGAAGCCGCGAGCGCGACCGGGGCGAGGGGGACTGGCGCTTTGCTCTTCTCTCGAGGGGGTGCGGGCTTGACCTCGGGCGACTTGCGCGGCGCCGAGGCCGCCGTCTCCGGGCCCTTGGCCGCCGGGGCAGCGGGGCGCCCCGTGAGCAGACGCACGTGAATGGCAATGGCGCGCGCCCGATCCAGCAGCCGCGTCCCGGTGGACAGATCCAACGTGGTCGCGGCGAGGTTGTCTTGCGCCTTCACCTCGACCTTGAAAGCACCCGCACCGAGCTCGGTCACCTTGACCAGGGTGCAGTCCAGGCAAGGCCCGGCGTTAGGCCCGCGCATGACCACGCGGGCGCCGCCCATCACCAGAGCGCGAGCCACGGCGTCCCCCAGCTCGGGCAGACTGGCGCCCGTCGCGGTCACGGCCTCGACCTGCAGCTCCATCGCGCGCGGGGCCGCGGATGCGCCCAGCACCAGGATCACGGCCGCCATCACGGCGTTCATCGTGTCGAGTTTACACGCGATCGGGCCAGGCCCGCATGCACGCCTTCAGGGAAGCGCCGCAGGCATTCGGCCCAGGCGGCGACGCCCTGCTTCGAGCTCTTCTGCTGAAGCAAGAGAGCCAGCTCGGCGCAGGCGTTCTCCGCCCAGAGGGGCCGCTGCTCGGCGGGCAACAGCTTCAGGGCCTGCCGGTAGCGCTCGATGGCCTGGTCGTGTTTACCGCGTCCCGCGAACGACCAAGCCAGCAGCGCATGGGACTCCGCCCGCTGGGCCGCATCGCTGTCGGTCCCGAAGAGCTGCTCTATCTGTACCTCCGCCGCGTCGAAGTGGCCACGATCCAGGGCCTCGACGGCCGAATGCCGCACCTCTTCGCGATACACCTCGATGGAGGGCACGGTCACCGATTCACCGGCGCGCACCGTGTGAGACGCTCGCCCCGCTCCCTCGGGGAAGACCTCGACCACGCCGTCCTGCACGTACACCTGGGTTTCCTGCGAGATGCGCGTGACCTGGAAACGCGTGCCACGCACCCTGACCTCCGCATCGGGGGTCACCACGGAGAGCGTCTTGCCGGCCGGCAGCTTGGGAACCTCGACGGAGACCCGTCCCGAGCGCATGACCAGGGCCTGCTTCCCCTGGCTCTCGGCAGCGAGTTTGATGGTCCCGGTGTCGAGGCGAAGGCGCGCGCCCGAGTCGAGGATGGCGGACTTGGTCTCGCCGGAGGCCTGGAATTCGATTCCTGGCGCGAGCCGCAGGGGCGCCACGCGCTGTCCTCCGTTGACGAACAGGACCAGGGCCACGCCCGCGGCGAGGGCCGCCGCCCCCAACCCCGTGTAGAGGAACGGCGCCGTCCGGCGCACCTTGCCCCGGCGCCGCTGGCTGCGCGCGCAGGCCGACGCCTCGTGAGCGATGGCATCGAAGGGCGGCACCGCCACGGGTTGGCGCGACACCTCCGCCAGCGCCCGATCCGCGAGCGGCAGCGACTGCTGGGCGCGCCGACATTCGGGGCAGATGCGCGCATGGGCCACCCATTCGGGATCGGCGGCCGCGTCCAGGCCCGGGGCGAAGACACGTTCCCGCAGCGACAGACAGTCGTTCATGACCCGTCCTCCATGCTGGCGGGGAACGCCTCGACCACCAGCCCGGCATCGGCCATGCGCAGGGACAGCTCGGCGCGGCTGCGCGACAAGCGCGCCAAGATGGTGCCGCGCGGCTCGCCGGCGATCTCGGCGATCTCGGCCACCGCGTAGCCCTCGGCGAAGAGCAGCAGCGCCACGCGCTTGGCCGCATCCATCTGATCCAGGATGGCCAGCACCTTGCGGGCCAGATCCCGTCCCTCCACGTGCGGCTCGGGGCATGTTCTCGGCTCGTCCGCCATGGGCGGCGCGGTTCGCTTGGCGCGCGCCTCGTTGCGAATGGCGTTGTAGGCCAGGTTGGTGGCGATGCGGGCCAGCCAGGTCCCCAGGCCGACCTCGCCGCGGAAGCGGGCCACGCTGCGAAAGGCCGCGATGAACGTCTCCTGCAGCAGCTCCTCGGCGCGGGCCTTGTCGCGCAAGATGCCGACCAAGATGCGCAACAGCTTGGCCGCGTGCTGCTCGTAACACTCGCGATAGGCGGCGTCCTCGCCGGCCACCAGCCGAGCCCGCAGCGCACGCTCCCCGATCGAGCCGGGAAGGAAGAGGATCTTATCGTCACGCGTCGCGTTCACGGCAGCACTGTCAGCTAGTGTACGAGACACCGGAGAGGTTCGCGCGATTGCGCCTCTGACGCGAGAAAAACCCCACCCGGGGCCGCCCAGGCGACACGCCGCGCTGCGAGCAAGTCTGCTCGAAGACCGCATTCCAAGGCGAAAACCGGCCCGAAGGCCATCCCCCCCGTCCCGTGTGCGTCACCTGGGCGACCTGAATCGGCACCCACCTTGCCGCGCATGCCACCGAGGACCGCCCTCGGCCGGTCCAGGGCTCGTCCCGCGCCGGCATGGACTTCGCATTGCTTGCCACACCCGCCTCGTCCGCGCCGGCATCATGACCTCCCTGCGCGCCCCCGAGCCTCGTTACCGTCCGGCCCCGGGCGCGCCACTGGCCGGCCACCCTATCCATGATCGCCGCTCGAGGCCCTATCGACGTCACACACCCGCAGCTCGACCGCCAGCCGCCGAGCGCGCCCGCAAGATTCCTCGGTTTCGCGCTCGACGTGGAGACACAGACCGAGGGTGGGCGAACGATCGGCGCGGCGTCGCCGAACCAAGCGCGAGTTACGGCGCTGGGTCGGCGGGCGCGGAGCTGGGGACACCGGGGACCAGCCAGGCGGTGCCGCGGTTGTCGTGGCGAAGAGAAGGCCAGGACGAATCGGCGAGACCGGGGCTGCGCGTCTGGATGCCGACCACCTCGACCGCGCCCTTCTCCGAGGGATGTACGAGGTACATCATTCCGTGTTCGACCAGCACCACGCTCAAATTGATCTCCGCACTTGTTCTGCGCGATGGGCTCTGGGTGTTCACGCAAGTGAGCCAAGTCTCCCAAGGACCGTAGCACGTGCCGTTCAGCACCTCGTGGTCGCTGTTCTTGACGCAGGTCTCGTAGTCGACGCGGCCGGGGCAGCCCAGCTTTTCAAGGTAGTGACAGACGACCGCTCCGGTGGGGATGCCGCCGACGCCGCTCGTCTTCGGCGGAACGGTCGGCTGGTCGGCGGGTTTCGGCAGAGCGCTCGGGCAGGTGAACTGCCCAAAGTCGATGTACGCGAAGGCGGTCGACGTGCCGACGGTGGCCTCCAGGTCCCAACACTTCACCGTGCCGGAGCGCCCGTCCTCGTTGATGCAAAAATCGCAGTCGCTCGTGGCCACCGAGGAATAGACCTGCGTGCCGAGGTCGCTGTGTGAGAACGAGCCCGAGATGCCCTGGGCCAGCGATCCCTTGTAATAGCGGGGCCCATGATAGGTGCCGGCGATCTTGAAGGCCATGGTGGTGCGGTCGACACCATCGCGCTCGGTCCCGGACGCCATGACGGACCAGTCCGTGGCGGAGACCTGGCAAGCCTCGATGGGCGACGTCATCCCGCCCGACAGCCCCGACGGCAGAATGACGTTGATCGACACCCAACCGGCCAGGCCAGACTTCTCCTGGTAGGCGGTGCACCAGAACGGCCGCGGCACCCCGCTGTCCGCACCGGCGTCCGGGCCACCGGTTCCGGCGACGACGGTCGAAGCTCCTCCGGCACTGCCGGCCTTCTGCCCACCCGTGCCTGCGGACCCAGGGTCAGCAGCGCCACCGCCACCCGCGCTGAGGCCGCCCGAACCATTGCCTTGTCCACCAGCATGCCCAGCCCCCCACCCTGGGATCCACATGCTGCAGCCCAGCCCGCAAGGAACACGATCATTGTCAGACTTTGGGTTTTCTGGTCGAGGCGCCAGCGTAATCGAGAATCGAACGCGGCCCAACGAGCTCGATAGCGAGGGGTCGAAAGCGCCTACGGACAGCGCTCAGATATCGGGTGGTCACGACATGGCCCTCGAGAACGGGATATCGAGTGGAGCGGCAATCACTCAACGCCCGCATCAGGACAGACATGTCATGGTTCGGCGGTCATCGGACGCCCGCACGCCGTCATGCCGGTGATAAGTCCGCGATTTGCCCCCGATCCCGCTGTCCCCTTCCGTCCAGCGTTTGGCACACCGCCTGCAACACAATACCGCCTGGAGGTTTGGCGATGACAAAGCTCACGTTGGGTTCCTGGTTGTCAGGGTGCTTGCTGCTCGGCGCCGGTTGCTTGCTCACGGGATGCGCCTCAAATCCGTCCGAGCCGTACCAGGTGGGCGATCAGGTCCCCGACCCTGAGCCCTCGAAACCCGCTGGAACCGTGACCCGGGTTGAAACCATGTCGGGGAGCTCGACGCCGTCCTATCACCTAATCACCATCCAATATCCGGCTGCCTGGTCGTGTCCCTCAGGGGCGACCAACGGAACGGGGAGCAACCCCACACTCACTGGCAAGCTTCCGCAAGATTCGACCCTGGCCACCAAGACCAGCGGCGAGTTGGCGGACCTGCGGCGTCCGGCGCTCAAGGCCGAAAGCCACCAGATTCTGAGCAACCAGCGCGCCTCGACGCTAGCGGAGAAGTGCCGAGGTCGGACAGAAACCCGCTGCGTCGACCTGCAAGGGAAGCAAGTCGACACCTATCTCTGCTACCAAAGGAGCCACTCCGCCGATGGTGGCATGGCCATGGGCGGAGCCAGGAGCGGGATGTCATCCTATTCGGCCGCGACTCCAAGCTCTTCTGCCGGCGGGTCCAACGGGGCCACCAACGATGGTGCCAACTCGGGCGCCAGCGAGGTCTCGACCACCAACACGCAAGTGGCCACGGTGGACGAAGCCGACTTCGTCAAAAACGATAACAAGACCATCTATGTCCTGGCCGCTGACGGCCTGCATGTGATCGACGCCTGGCCGGCAGCGGAAACCCATCAGGTCGCCACCATCACCCTGCCAGGCGAACCCCGTCGCCTCTTTTTGGAACAGAATCGCTTGGTGGTCTACACCCGCATGCAGGCCTCCGCCCAGGGCGGCGCCGGGACCAGCAATCCCTCGGACCAAGGCTGCACCTACGGCTACGACTGTCGATTCCAGAGCGAGGGCGGCCACACCATGGTGTTGGTCTTCGATGTCAGCAATCCGGCGTTGCCCAAGGAGCTGGTGCGCTACGAGACCTCGGGGGCGTTCGTCGCCTCCAGGCGCGTGGGCTCGACCGTCTACACGGTGGTTCACGATACGGGAGCCCCGCAGATCCCCGGGCTGAGCTACGCCGTCACGGCCTCGAGCTATGAGGAATTCGAGGCGCAGTACCAGACGCGTGTGCAGGAGAACGACCGTCTCATCGACGAGACCCCCGATTCCTATTTCCTGCCCTGGGCGCGGCAAACCCTGGCCGCTACCACCACCACGACCCCATCGGGGTGCGACCGCGCCTTGGCCGCGGACCAGGCCCAGGGCAACAACTTCGTCACCCTGCTGGCCTTTGACCTCGACAAGCTGGAGCCCATGACCCGCACCGTGGTCGCCACCAGGCCGGGGTACGTCTATGCTTCGGCCCTGGCCCTCTATCTCGCCGTCGACCAAGTCGCCGAGCCGGACTACTCGTCGTATTCGTACAGCTACGGCTCCCGGGCGGAGAACTCCGTGGTGCACAAGTTCGCGCTCGCGGGCACGGACACGCGCTACC
>CAZHUY010000021.1:31672-40636 GCA_964535465.1 uncultured Myxococcales bacterium | reverse complement strand
ATCGAGGCGGATGCCCACCCGGGTCCGTCCATCGTCATCGCGTACAGCCACTACATCGCCCACCGCATCGACATGGCCAAGGGCATGGACAACCAGACGGCGGCCGTGGAGAGCGGCGCTTGGACCCTGTACCGGTTCAACCCGGGTCTCTACGACAAGGGCGAGAACCCGCTCAAGCTGGACTCGAAGCCGCCCAAGAAGGGCTACGAGCAGTTCGCCATGGCGGAGACCCGCTTCCGCTCGCTGAGTCAGGTCCAGCCGGAGCGCGCCCGTGCTCTCATGGAGCAAGGGCAGCGTGAGGCCGCGGCTCGCTGGAAGCTGTACGAGGCGCTGGCTGTCGCTGGCTCCGCGTCGCCCTTCGCCGCCCCGGCCCCCGCGGCCGACAAGCCCAAGGCCGAGTAGCCAGACCCGTTAGAGACACCAAGGCCCGGAAGCCGCGAGGTTTCCGGGCCTTTTTTTACGTTCTTGTGCCTTTGTGGGCGCGAAGTCTCCCACAGACCCAGTTTCGGACGATTGGGACATACGTGGGGTCATCGGTTTTGGGGCCTGTCGCAATCTCTCTACAGAGCAGCCCTTGCAAGGAGACGTGCGATGCAACGTTGGCCCCGGCATTCCCTGGTTCTCTTGTCCTCCGCCTGTCTGTCGTTCGCATCATGCTCGAACGCCACGGATGATGGCGCGAACGGTGGTGCAACCGCCTCGGGCGGAAGCGCCTCGGGTGAGCAGACAGGGGCGGGCGGTCGGCCTGCCTCGGGCGGAACGTCCGCTTCGGCAGTCGACTCGGGCAGCCGCTCTGGCTCGGGTGGGGCGTCCACTTCCGGCGGCTCGCCAACGGCAGGCAGCAGCGGCTCGGCCGGGAAGGCAACGCCAGTCAGCTCGAGCGCTCGGGCAGGCGCGGGTGGGACTTCGGCTGCTCTCAGCTCTGGCGGCGTGGGCACCTCGGGTGGCCGCCCGGGCGGCAGGACTGGCGGTGGTTCCATCAGTGCGGGAGGGACGAACGGGACCTCGGCGACGGGCTCCGGAACGGCGAGCCCACCGGATGGAGGCGTGATTCTCAATCCCACCGCCTGCAGCACCGGCACGGCCCAAGGCGGCGACGTGACCGTCAACCTGTCCGGCGTTCAGCAAAGGATCACCGGCTTCGGCGTGTCTTCCGCCTGGGCCTCGAACTACAGAAATGCATCCGATGCCGATTACCTCTGGTCCACCACCAAGGGGGCCGGTTTGACCTTGCTGCGCATTCGCTATGGGGACGGGCTGGCCATCGCCAAGTCGGCGGCTTCAATGGGCGTCACGGTATGGATGACCCCCTGGGGAATGGGGAACAATGGCTCTCCCGGCGGCCCCTACACCACCATGCAGACGGATCCCAACGGCTGCAAGGGCAAGGGCAGCATGCCCGTGCTCTCGGATGCCAAGGGCTGGGCCAACGCGCTGGTGAGCTGGGTCCAGAAAGCCAAGGACCAAGGTGTCCCGCTCTACGCCGTGTCCGCCGAGAACGAGCCTGACAGTTGCGGGATCAACCAGACCACCTCGTACTCGCCCGCGCAGATGGTCGATTGGCTCAAGGTGCTCGGCCCGGCCATGAAAGCCCTCAACATAAAAGTCATGGCCCCCGAGACCATGAACGTGTGCGGTTTCACCGGCTTCTGGAACGCCATCAAGGCCGACCAGGCCGCCTGGGACATCGTCGACATCTTTGCCAGCCACGAGTACGGCTGCGGCACGCTGCCTTCCCAGCCGTCCATCGCGGCCGCGGGCAAGGAATACTGGGAGACCGAGGTCGACACCGGGACCGGAGGCGACCCGAGCGGCGACGGTATCGCCGCGGCGCTGCCCATGGCCACCACGCTCCACAACGACATGACCAAGGCCAACCTGAACGCGTGGCACATCTGGTGGCTGTACAACGCCAAGGGAAATGGCGGCTGCCTCTACGACACGACCAACAACGTGTGGACCAAGCGCCTCTGGGTCCTGGGCAACTACGCGCGTTTCGTGCGGCCCGGCTTCGTGCGCGTCTCCACCTCGGGAACCGTGCCGGCGAAGGTCTTCGTGTCCGCCTACCAGAATCCGACAGATGGAACCCTGGTGGTGGTGGCCATCAACACCAACAACGCGACTACCCCGGTCTCGTTCTACGTTTCGGGCGCGGTTCCTTGCAGCTTCACGCCTTGGGTGACCTCGGCTGCCGACAACCTCGCCTCCAAAGACCCCGTCACGGTCAGCAACGCTCGCTTCAGCGCCACCCTGGCTGCCCAGAGCGTGACCAGCTTCGTGGGCAAACTCTAACCGGACGCCGCTGACTACTGCCTCCACGTTGGCGCCTGGGACGCCTGCGGTGGCGGCTCAAGAACAGCAGGGCACCCAGGTCGCAGGAGCAGCCGCCAAAAGAAAAGCCCGCAAACCCAAGAGGGTTGCGGGCCTTTCGGCAGACGCGTGGTGCTGACTAGAACTGATTAAGGAACTTCCAGCCCTCTGAGTAAATCCAGTTGCCGCCGCCGCCATCGCTGGCGTTGTCCGTGTGACCGCCGTTGAAGGTGCAAATCTTGGTGGGGTAGCCCTCCTTGCACCCCGCGAAATCCACGCACAGGTGGCCGCCTGAGGACCATTTCGTTACGGGCTTCGGCACAGTGCAGCCGTTGTCGGTGCCGTGCTCGATGGCGATGGCTTCCGCGCCTCGGTTCGATCCGGCGCCCCAAGGACAGGTGTTGTCGCTCACGCCGGTGGTCTGCATCCAGCCGATGGGTGCGTGGGTCTTGCTGTTGGTCACATAGATGTTGTAGTTGGCCGGGGCGATGCCCACGCCCGCGCGAATATCCTTCTGGCGGGCCACCGAGAGGCTGTAGGTCATCATCCCGCCGAAGCTGAATCCGATTGAGAAGACTCGCGATTCATCGATGCACAGGTCCGACTTGAAGAGCTTGAGCATATCGTCGAAGAAGGTGACGTCCTTGTCGTCGCTCCGCCATGGCATCTGATCCGTGTACCCTTGGGGCGCGACGAGGATGGTGTTCTTGGTGGTATCGTTCTGCTTGACGCCGTAATACCCGCTTTGCACGGCTCCGCCGTCGCTCGAGCCCATGCAGTGCCAGGCGAAGAGCAACCTGAACGGCTTGCTCCCATCGTAGCCGTTGGGAACGTACACGATGTACCTTCGCTTGATTCCGGCACTGGTCATGTCATTGAAGGTCGTGTCAGAGCCGGCCTTGTACTTCGACGGCAGAGTCTTGCCGCAGCCGGCGCTCGGGACCGCCGGATTGCCGATGGGATATCCCGTCGAGGGAGTCGTGTTGCCCGTCGACCCGGCTGTCCCGCCTGCGCCCGATGTCCCGGTGCCGGTCCCGCCGGCCCCAGCTTTGCCGGTCGACGTGGTCGTACCGCCGGAAGTGCTGTTTCCTCCGACGCTCGTGCTGCCGCCAACTTTGGTCGTGCCGCCATTGCCGGCTTTTCCGCCGCCACCGCCGCCACCGCCGTTGCCGCCTTTGCCGCCTTTGCCGCCCACGGAACTGCTGCTGCTCTCGGCGCTGGAGCCAGCCTCGGCGCTGCTGCCGCCCTCGGCGCTGCTGCTGCTAGCAGCCGAGCTACCTCCCTTGGGGGTGCTGCTCGATTTGCTGGAGGCACCCGAGGAGCCGCCCTGCGAACCGCTGGTGCTGGAAGCCGTGCTGCCGGCGGTGCTGCCGGCGGTTGAGTCACTGCCCCCGTCCGAGTCGCTGGAACATGATGCGACAAGCGCGGGAAGACCTAAACACAGAGCTGCGATGAGCGTTTTCCTCATGGGTGAGCCTCCAAGAGCGTGAGCCATTACCCGGCGCGACAGTGGTGGGATGGTGGAGTGCCAGGTGCGACTCCCGCATCTAGGATCAGTTGCAGCTCGCTCCAAAAACTTGTCAGAAATCTGAGCCGTTTCTTGGTGCTCGCGACCACGCAGGCCATGATGCGATGGTGCCTGTTCTGGTTTGGACATGCGGCCTGGCAGTCAGCGGTACCTCCCAGCGGGTCATGCGCGGTACACCGGAGGCCAGCGAAGTCGTGCCCGGCCTCGCCAACCACCTCCATGGCCCTTCTTGAGCTGATTCTCGGCGCCCAAGACTCTGCTAGCCAGATGATCGCAGTAGCGCAATGCGCGATTCGCGGTGAAGCTTGTCCTACGTCACACTTGCCGCTTGACTTGGCATCCCAGGGTGTGGGGCGATGTTGGTATACTTCTCACCTTAGAGCTTCCTTCGGGCTTCGCGCGCGCTGTCTTCCCCAAGCCGAGGTGTACCCATGTCCAAGCACGTCTTCCCGTCCGCTCTTCATCTTGTGCTGGCCGGAGCAGCAAGGGGGATGGTGGTGGCGGCGACCATCGTCTTGATGGCCGCGGGCTGCAACACGGCATCGGTCACTCAAGAGGTCTCGCCCAGCTTCGGCGGCAATGGTGGCGGCGGTGATGGTGGCAACGGCGGGGGCGGCGGCGGTGATGGCGGCAACGGCGGGGGCGGCGGTTGCGTCCTGTGTAGCGTGCCATCCAGCACCAGCGGCGGCAGTACCGCGCAGACCGGCGGCGGTCCCAAGGACTGTGGCAACGGACAGAAAGATGCCGGCGAGCAATGCGATGACGGCAATCAGGCGAGCGAGGATGGCTGCAGCCGCATGTGCCAGATCGAGGCGGGATGGGAGTGCCCGGAATGGGGAGCGCCCTGTATCGACCGACGCGTCTGCGGCAACGGCGTGCTGACCTCGAACGAGAAGTGCGACGACTCCAACACCAAGGACGGCGACGGTTGCAGCGGTGATTGCCAGAATATCGAGGAAGGTTGGGAGTGCCGCGTGCCGGGCCGGGTGTGCAATCCGGCGTGCGGCGACGGTCAGAAGAAGGGCGAGGAGACCTGCGACGACGGCAACACCGACAACGGCGACGGCTGCTCCAACACCTGCCAGATCGAGCCGGGCTTCGCTTGTCCTGAAGTGGGCCAGCCCTGCGTGAAGTCGCTCTGCGGCAACGGCATCAAGGAAACCGGCGAGGCCTGCGACTGCGGCAACGACGCCACCAAGCTTCCCAAGGACTGCCCCGGTCCCAACGGCCTGTTCAATGGCGATGGCACCGGGTGCTCCACCACCTGCACCCTGGAACCCAGTTGTCGCGACAGCAAGGGCGTGACCCAGGCCTGCGTCGCCACTTGCGGAAACGGCAACATCGAGCCGGGTGAGGATTGCGACGACGGCAACCAGGTCTCGGGCGATGGGTGCTCCCTGGATTGCAAGGTCGAGGAGGGGTTCAAGTGCGAGGACACGACCCGGGACGACACCGTGGACTGCAAGGAGGAGATCAACACCGGCAAGTGCCTGGTGCTGCCGGTCAAGTATCGAGATTTCAAGAGCGAGAAGGAGACCGGCGGCCACCCCGATTTCTTCCACTACGGCGCCAAGATCGCCAACCCGATCAACATCTCCGGCGTGCAGGGCCAGGGCGGCACCACCCTCTTCAGCAAGCGCTACTGCGTGCCCAACTCGGGCGGTCCCGCGCGCCTCAACGATTCGACCCCGCGTTGCTGGGGCATGGCCAAGCCCGACCTGGACGCCAACGGCAAGCCGGCCTACGACACCAGCCGTAACGGCGGCGGCAGCAATGCTTTCCTGTGCGATTGCCAGTTCACCGACTGGAGCCACGACACCAACGGTGGCAACGTCCCCGGCTACGTCGCGACCGACAGCCCCACCAGCGGCCTGACCTACGTGGGCGGCGGCAACGGTCACCCCATGTACAAGGGGCCGGCACCCATCGTGACCAACGCGGCCAGCTTCGGCCAGTGGTGGATCGACAGCGAATACACCAACAAGACGCACGTGGTGGGCACTCTCGAGCTGGGCCCGGTGGCGGGCGCGGACAAGCTGTACCGCTTCTCCAGCGCGCCTCACAGCGTTTACGGCGGTTTCTTCCCCCTGGATCCGCCAGCCAACAAGTTCCCCGTCTACACCCTGACCGGCAGCGAGACCGGGCCGGGCACGGTCAAGACCTCGACCACCGGCAACAGCGAGCCGCTCTTGTGCAACCTGTGGCCCTACTGGTACAGCTCGACCAGCTTCGGCGCCGGCAATGGTTGCCAGAACAACCAGTACGTCTTCCCGCCCTCCTTCGCCCCGGGCGAGGATGCGGCCACCTGGATGGGTCAACACCTCAACGGCGCCTGGATCGAAAAGGCCCAGGGCTGGTTCCACAACTCGTGGTTCTCGGTCGAGGCGCGCTACCTCATCGCCTTCAACGAGCCCTTCAGCCTGCAGTTCTTCGGGGACGACGACACCTTCGTCTTCATCAACGGCAAGCTGGTCATCGACCTGGGCGGTGTGCACCAGCGACTGCCCGCCAGCGTGAAGGTGGATGAAGGCGGCATCGCCAATATCCAAGAGGGCGGCAACGTGTACATGGCCTGCACCGACCCGACCGGTCAGACCAACTGTCCGGTGATTCCCGACGGCTATGCGGTTGGCGATCTGGTCCCCTGCGACGACAGCGAAAACGCCGTCGATCCCATCACCAAGAAGGCCTTCAACTCGCTGTGCCCCACCGGGGTGAGCGACTGCGATTGCCGCCAGCGCAAGTTGGATCTGAAGATGACCAAGGGCAACACCTACGAGATCGCCATCTTTCAACGCGATGGTCACCCCAGCGAGTCGAACTTCCAGCTGACCCTGAGCGGCTTCTCGACCAAGAGCACGAGCTGCACGCCCCGTTGTGGCAACGGCGTCAAGTCCGCGGGCGAGATGTGTGACTGCGGCGACGATACGGCGCCGCTGCCCGACGAATGCAAGGACATGGGACACAACGACGACAACACCTACGGCGGCTGCAAGACCGACTGCACCTTCGGCCCGTTCTGCGGCGACGGCGAGGTGCAAGAGGCTGCCGGCGAGGAGTGCGATATCGGCAAGGACAATGGCAGCAACCTGGGCAAGGATGGCTGTACCTTCGCCTGCAAGAAGCCGCACTACTGTGGCGACGGTATCCTCGATACCGACCTGAGGGAAGAGTGCGACTATGGTGAGCTCAACGGCGTCAGAACCAACTCGGCCGGAGATACCCCCTCGGAGGAGTCGTACGACACCATCAAGTGCGACGACCAGTGTAGGATCGTGCTGATCAACCGTTGATGTCGGGGAGCCGCGAGCGGATGACGATTCGCGGCTGCACCCAACGTGCCGGGGTCAGCGCGTCTCGCGCACCACGACTTGCCGACTGCGATCTCGTCGGCAAAGCTCTTTTCGTGGTCCCCACGACGCTTTCCTCCTACCCGCGCCTTCGCCTCGCTGTGTTTCGCGCGGGCGAGATGGGGATAGGGGTGCGGACATGAAGCTGGCGAGGCGTCTCACCTGGACCATCATCCTGGGCGTGAGCCTCATCTTGGTTGGTGAGGCCCTGTGGCGAATCAAGCTCCACGGTGAGGCTTTTCAGGCCGATATGCAGCGCGACCATCTGCTCATCGGGCAATCGGTGGCGCGTGCGGTGGTGGATGCCTCGCGCATTGCCACCTGGTCCGAGACGCTGAATGACTTCGGCAAGATGTTCGAGCGCCAGGGCGCGGTGCGGGTCAGGCACGTGGAGGCTATTCCCTCTGGCCGGGAAGGGGTGCACGACGGGCGCTACTCCTCGTACGTCCGGCTGCCACCCGACAGTCCAATACAGGGATACATCGAGGTGTCCGAGTCGCTGGAAAACCAGCGGACCTACCTGCGCTCCAGCTCGATCAGCACCATCGAGATCACCCTGGCGATGGTGATCCTGGCCGCCGTCTTGTCCACCTTGCTCGGCTACCGCATGATCGGAGCGCCCGTCCAGGCGCTGGCGGACAAGGCCCGCCGGGTCGGGTCTGGTGACCTGGAGAACCCGCTGCAGCTTCGCCAGCGTGACGAGCTGGGCGACTTGGCGCTCGAGATGAACCTCATGTGCGAGCGGCTGGCGGCAGCCAATGCCCGCCTGGCCAGCGAGACCCAGGCGCACATCGCCGCCCTGGATGCCTTACGTCTTTCGGACCGCCTGGCCACGGTGGGCAAGATGGCCTCGGGGATCGCCCACGAGATGGGGACGCCCATGAACGTCATCCTGGCGCGCGGGAAAATGATCGCGGACCACGAAGGTGTGCCGCCCGAGGTGGCCGGCTACGGCCGCATCATCGTCGAGCAAACCGACCGCCTGACCCGGATCATCCGCCAGCTCCTGGATTTCGCGCGTGGTCGCAGCCTGTATCCCGCCGGCGCACCGGTCGATTCGGAACAGGAAGTGGATGTGCAGAGGCTGGCTCAGGAGCTGTGTCAGATGCTTGGGCCTTTGGCCGAGAAGCGTGATGTTTCCCTCAAGCTGGTGGAGGGCCAAGCGCGCTCTGTGACCGTGGCCAACCGCAACCTGATCGATCAGGCCCTGGCCAATCTGGTGGTCAACGCCGTTCAGGCCTCACGGCCAGGCGGTACGGTGAGCATCGAGATCGACGCCAGGAGGGCGACGCCCCCGGCCGACATTGGGGGTTCCGAGGCGCACTTCCTGACCCTGTCGGTTCACGATCAGGGCGTGGGCATCGCACCCGCCAACCTCGAGCGGGTGTTCGAGCCCTTCTTCACCACCAAGGATGTGGGGGAGGGCACCGGCCTGGGCTTGAGCGTGGCCTATGGAATCGTGCGCGAGCACGGTGGCTGGATCGCGGTGGAGAGCGAACTGAACGTGGGCAGCAGCTTCACCATCTACTTGCCCGAGAAGAGAGCGGGAAGGCGGAAGACGGCAGAGGGCACAGCCGTGGTCGAGAGCGAGGGGGCCTGAAGGGTTCACGAGAACGACAAAGGGGGCGAGGCCTGTACGCCCCCGCCCCCTTGCGACTCATTCTGTCTCTGTGTTCTCCGTGGTGAATCCCCTCCGCCTCAGAATCGCAGCGTGATCTCCGCCGTCCCTTCCTTGGCGTTTTGTGGTGTCAGCGCGGAGCCAAGCCCCACCAGTTT
>CAZHUY010000021.1:14800-31662 GCA_964535465.1 uncultured Myxococcales bacterium | reverse complement strand
GATCTCCGCCACCGCCTGGTCGCCGTCGATCCTCTCGACCTTGCTGATCTTGCCGGCGGCATCGAGGGTGAGGCGCAGGCGCAGGGTGGTGCCGGGTTTGGCTTGCGCGCAGTGGACCTGTGCGATGGCCTGATGGATGGTCGACAGCAACGGTTTGATGTCAGGCAGGTTGTGCAGCTGGCCCGGGACCAGCTTGACGGTGCAGGCCGTCCTTTGCTCGGCGGCCTTGTCCTTGCTCTCGGTCCTGGCAGGACCGGCGCCTTTGCCGCTCTCGCTTCGAGACAACGCCTCGCTGGCGGGCATGCTGGGGGCGGGCGGTGCCGCTTCGGCCGACAGAGCCCTACGCTTCATCACCGGGGACGCCATCACGTGCATGGTGGGGGACGGGGCGAAGCCTCTGGTTGCGCTCTCCTCGAGATCACCCACCGCAAGGTTGGAAACACCCTCGGGCAAGGGCAGGGCTTGGCGCACGGTTTCGGACTTGCCGGCGCGGTTCACCACCTGCGAGTCGATGGCCACGAACGAGGTGAAGGGGGTGAGCAGGCTGTAACTGAGGCCCAGGCCGGTGATGGCGTCCTCGACCTCCTTGCCACCGCCCATGTGCAGCTCGTCCTCCAGGACCTCGACCCACTTGCGGGCCCACAGGGCGCGCAGGGCCGCGTTCTCCTTGCGCGCGTCGGCGGGGCGCAGGTCGATGGTGTGACCGAACTTGCCGCGGCCGCTGCGGCCGGTGATCTCGATCTTGCCCGGCTTGTCCCCCTTCCACTTGCCGAAGAGCAAGAGCGGGCGCTCGGCCAAGAGGTCGGGCACCTTTTCGGGCGCGACGTCGTAGGTGTCCACGCCCTGCACGCGCACCTGGATGTCGGTCAGCACCGGGCGGTCGATCATACGGCGCAGCTTCTCGGCCTCGGCCGCGGCCTTCTCGGGGCGCAGAACCACGAAGGGTTCGCCCAGGCCGGCGCGCGCCATGCCCTCGATGAGCGCGCGGTTCACCGACGAGCCGATACCGAAGGCGAAGAGGTTGGCCTGGTCCAGGCGCTCGCGGATGAAGCGGAAGGCTTGGGCCTCGACGCCCACGTAGCCGTCGGTCACCACCACCACGGTGCGCGAAACGCCGTTGCCCACGCGTGGGATCTTGTACGCCCCCTCCAGGCCGCCCATCAACTCGGTGCCGCCGCCGCCAGTCTGGCGCAAGATCATGTCCAAGCCTTCGCGGATGTTGGTGGCGTTGGCCGGCTTGGAGCCGGAGGCGCTCCACACGTAGTTGGCGCCGGAGAAGAGCGCGATGTTGAAGTGATCGGTGGGGCGCAGGTGCGAGAACAACTGCCGCATGAGCTCCTTGGCGGTGTCCAGCGGGAAACCGTGCATCGAACCGGAGACGTCGAGCAGGAAGATATACTCTCGTGAGGGAATGTCCGCCTCGCTGGGGCGGCGCGGGGGCTCCATCAGCAGGGCGAAGAAATTCTCGGCGGAGCGCTGGGCGTTGCCGGGGTCCGAATGGAGCAAGAGTCCGCTCTCGATCTTGTCGCCGGCCAGCCGGTAGCGCAGCACGAAGTCCTTGTTGCCGCCGCCCTGCTGGTCCAGGCGCACGTCCGCGGTGGTGGGGCCAGCGTAGTTGATCGCGACCTTGTGCGAGGGCGAGGCCACTTCTTTCAGGCCGATACCGGTTTGCAGGTGGACCTTGATGTCGAAGGCATAGGGCTCGGCCTTGCCTTCTTGTAGGTGGGGATTGGCCATCCACTGATCAGTCTTGGGATCGGCGCCGCCGCTGTAGCGCGGTCCCACCACCGTCGGATACACGAATTCGTAGGTGGCGTTCTCTGGGACGATCATCTCGCTGTAGTCCAACTCGACCTCGATGCGGTCGCCGGGCATGATGTTGGCTACGCTGGTGGTGAAGACGTTGGGGCGCTGCTGCTCGAGCAGCGAGGCCCGCTTGCCCTCTCGCTTGGCGGTCTCGTATTGGGCGCGCGCCTCTTGCTTGCGCGCGATGTTGGCCTCGATGGTGCGGCTGCCGATCTTCATGCGCATGGCGTGCACCGCGGCCCGGGTCGAGGCCGGGAACACGTACACCGCCTCGATGGGCTTGCCTCCGCTGTTCTCGAAGACCTGGTGTATGCGCACTCCGGCGATCACGCCCGCGATGTTCACGTCGGCGCGGGTCTCCTTGAGCGGCAGGCGCTCGGTGTCAGGATTGCCGCCCGCCACATAGAAGTAGGGCGCCAGGGTGCGCTCGTTCGCCCCGTCTCCACCCCGACCCTGGTACGAGAAGCCGATGTGGCCGGTGTTCTTCAGGCCCTTGATGATGGCGGCCGGCCCTTTGGCGATGACCTTGGACGGTGCATCCGCCGCCAGGGCTGGGCGACCACACAGCCACAGACAACCGACCAAGAGAGCGCTGACCGTCGAGGATATCTTCGCGTAATGCATCCTGAACCTCCTGCCCCGTGCTGGAGTGATGGGGGCTATATCCCGTGAAACGCGCAAGGACGCAAAAGGATCTGAATTTCTCCCTTCCGCCTCTGTATTTCTTTTCCTCCGCATCGGCAAGCCATGCGCGCCTCGAGCGCTTGACGACTGTAGGTCTCGGGCCCACCTTCAGAGAAGAGGAGGTGGAGGTCATGGCAAATATCATTCGTAGAAACGAGCCGAGGACAGTAGCGCGGCCGACGGCGGACTATCCGGCTTGGGAGCCGTTCCGCGCCATGCGCGATTTGATGCGCTGGGATCCGTTCCAGGAATTGGAGCCCATCTTCGGCCGCGAACGTCTCTTTACGCCGCGTTTCGATGTCGTCGAGACCAGCGGTACCTACGTGTTCAAGGCCGACTTGCCCGGCGTGCAGGAATCCGACTTGGACA
The DNA here is from genome assembly GCA_964535465.1 of uncultured Myxococcales bacterium. Taxonomy (GTDB): domain Bacteria; phylum Myxococcota_A; class Polyangia; order Fen-1088; family Fen-1088; genus Fen-1137. The sequence continues at coordinate 28,803 of CAZHUY010000021.1, read as the reverse complement.
TCTCGCTGACTGGCAATCAGCTACGCATCTCCGGACAACGCTCTGAGGAGCGTGTGGAGGAATCCGATCGGTCGCACGTGAGCGAGCGGTCCTACGGGACGTTCATGCGCAGCTTCAGTCTGCCCGAGGGCTGCGAACCCGATCATGCCCGGGCGGAGATGAAGAACGGCGTGTTGACGCTGACCGTGCCCAAGAAGCCGGAAATGCAACCCAGAAAGATCAGCCTGTCGGGCGAAGGCGAGAAGGGCGGCAAGGGCAAGGCGTAGGCTATTTGCCAACACGGACGATGCGGAATGTCACCTGGGCGATTCCCTTGGTGGGTGTGGTGACCGTGGATTCACAGAGTTGTCCCGTTAACGTGCGGGCCAGGGAATCGCCCAGTTTCTTGTCGCCCGATCTGACAGAGCCAAACGCCAGATGATCAAGTAGCCGCCTGCATGTCGGTCCTCTAACCACCTGGGCGAGGCCTTCGCCGCACGAGGGGGACGAATGTGGCCCGCCCATGAGCCATCCAGAGGTGGTCGGGTATCCTTATCTTCGATGGCCGTTCTGAGGAAACAGTCCTCCCTCGTGCCCTCGGCAGACGCCGTGGCTGATGCCGAGCTGGTGGCGCGTGCGCTTGAGGGCGACAAGTGGAGCCGGGACGTCCTCTACCGCCGGCATGTCCACTATCTGTTGGCCATCGCGACGCGCTTGCTTCGCAACGGCAGCGAGGGCGAGGATGTGGTGCAGGACGCCTTCGTGGTGGGCTTCGAACAGCTCGCGACCCTGCGCGATCCTGCGGCCATTCGTTCGTGGTTGGCCCGCATCGCGGTCAGTCTGGTGCGGCGACGCATGCGACGACAACGCCTCCTGCGGTTCCTTGGCTTGGATCGGGGGCTTGACGACTGCACCCTGGAAAGTCTGGCCTCGGCCAGCCTTCGTCCGGACGATCGCGCCGAGCTGGCCCTGGCCGATCGCGTGTTGGACAGCCTGCCGGCCGATCGGCGCATTGCCTGGATGCTTCGTCGGGTCGAGGGTTTGCCTCTGGCCGAGGTGGCGTCGGCGTGCGACTGCTCGCTGGCCACGGCCAAGCGTTGGATCGCGGTGGCCGACGCGGCCATGGCCCACCACGTGGCATTTGAGGAGGAGGCGCCATGAGTCCGCTGCGCTATCCCTTGCAGGACTACCTGCGGGATCCGGTTAACGAGTCCGCGGTGCACCGGATGGGGCAGGTCATCGACGAAAGACTGCAGGGGCGTCGGTATCGGCGAACCTGGCCGCTGCTTCTGGTGGGCGCGGCTGTCTCGGCGGGATTGCTCATCCTGGCCCTGCCGCGCATTCATCGTGACGCCGGGCCGTTGTTGCTGGCCAACGGTCACGAGATCGCGGAGATGGCGGCTGGCGAGGCGGGCAGCGAGGTCGAGCTTTCGGATGGCTCGCGCATCTGGTTGTCCTCGGGCGGGCGGCTACAACCCCTGCACAGCACCGGCACCAGCTTTTCCGCCATCGTGATCCAGGGGCGCGCCGACTTCGACGTGCGGCCCGGGGGACCGCGGCAATGGACCGTCGAGTGTGGTCTGGCCACCGTCGAGGTGGTGGGCACCGCGTTCGCGTGCGAGCGATCACCGGGACGCCTGCGGGTGGCGGTTCGGCACGGCGTGGTCTTGGTGCGCGGCGAGCGTGTGCCAGAGAGGGCGCGCCGTCTCTCGGCGGGCGAGTCCCTGGACATCAGCGAGGGCGTCGACGCTCACGGGCTGGATTCAGTCGGACAGGGCGAGGATGGGTCGGGAGAGTTGGTTGGCGTGAACGAGGAAGTTCCGAGCCTGGCGGCGCGCAGCGAAGCGATCGCCCCGGCCCCCGCCGTCGCGAGCAAGAGCTGGCGCGCCCTGGCTCGTCGAGGTCATCATGGCGAGGCCTACGCGGCGTTGGGCGGCGAGGGCCTCCGGCGCGAGTCCAAGCGTCTGGGCGTCAATGATCTGCTGGCCCTGGCGGACGTGGCCCGGCTCTCCGGGCATCCAGCCGAGGCGGTGCTGCCTCTGGAACGTATCCTGAGCGAGTTCGCGCAAGACGCGCAGGCCCCGCTGGCCGCCTTTGCCCTGGGACGTTTGGAGTTGGATTCTCTGGGCCGGGCGCGCGCGGCCGCCTCGGCGTTCCGCAAGGCCCTGCAGCTAGGCATTCCCCGCGGCCTGCGCGAGGATGTGCTGGCACGGCTGGTGGAGGCCTGTGCCCGCAGCGGCGACGCGCCGGCGGCGCAACGGGCGGCGGCGATGTACCACGCGGAGTTCCCGAACGGTCACCATGCCAAGGCCATCGCGGGCTGGCTGCAGCTGCGATGAGCACGAAGGCTGGAGCCCCGCGACGCAAGCGCGCCCATCGTCTTGGGGCTTGGCTGCCGCTCGCCACGCTGCTGGCCTGGCGTTTTCCGGCCGCGGCCCAGGAGCCGGTACCTTCGGCGGCCCAGATGGTGGAGGTGGCGCCTCCGCTGTGCAAAGAGGAGGCGTTCGCTCTGGTTCCCTTCCTGGACGCCCTGCGGGTCGAGTTGGCCGGACGCGGGCTTGCGTGCTGCACGTTGGTCGAGGCGGACAAGACCGCGATCAGCCCCCAGACGCTGCGGGTGAGCGTTGAGCTTGTGACCTGCGCACCGGATGCGGCGCTGATGCGAATTGGCGTGGTCGATGCTTGGCGGACGCGGGCGAGCGAGCGCGAGATTTCGCTCAACGACGTGGCCGCGACGGCGCGACCACGCGCCCTGGCCCTGGCCACCGCCGAGCTGATCCGATCGTTTGCCCAGAGGCCGGCCCAGGAGATGCCCGCGATTCCGCCACAGACCGCTTCCCCGCCGCCGAGCAAGCCCGCGGAGTCCAGCATGGCCTCCCGGATGTCCCTGCATGCCGAAGGGCAGGTGCGGGTTCTGCCCACGAGAAGCACGACCTTGTGGGGTGGGCGCCTGCGGCTGTCGCTGCCGGGGCGCAAGCTGTATGCCCAGGTGGATCTGGGTGGCGACTACGCCTCCGCGCAGACCGAGCTTGGCCGTGTTTCCCTGCGTGGGGTGAGCCTCGGTTTGGGAGCGGGACTGCGCCTGGCGAATCGCCTGGTGATCTTTGATTTGGGCCCGCGCTTCGAGCTGGAACAGACCTGGATCGATGGTGAAACCAAGGCCGCGGATGTGCGGACCGGCTCGGGGACAGGCGTGTTCTCCTGCCTTGGGCTACGCGCCTCGCTTGAAGTTTCCTCGGGAAACAGACTGCGGCCTGGTCTTGCCCTGGAGGGAGGGGGCGTGCTCCACGGCGTCAGGGGAGAGTCGGACGGCAGGACCGTGGTAGGAATCACCGGGTACTATTTGATCGGCACGGTCGCCATCGCGTTGTCCCTGTGACGAAGCCATCATCAAAACCTCGGGGCCTCCCATCCGCTCGGTCGCTGGCGGCGCGGCTGTTGTTCGTGCCGGTCGCGCTGTCGGCCTGCTCCAGCGCGGTCCAGGCGCTGGCCCGTCAAGATGCGGCCGCGGTCGAGGACGCTGCGGCTTCGGCTCCGGACGTCGCGGCTCCCGCGGACAGCCGGGTTGCTCGGGCGGTGCGCAGCTGTCCGTCCTGGCCTGGGGCGCCCGCGGGCCTGGCGCCGCTGCCCAGCCCGCCGCAGGCCGAGTTTCAACGTGACGAGATGTCGGGCTTCATCCACCTGGGCCTGGAGACCTTCGACGGCTCCGAGCAGGGAGATCCCTCCAAGGACGTGGCCTCGATCTTCAACCCGACCAACCTGGATGCGCGCCAGTGGGTGCGCGTCTTCAAGGAAGCCGGTTTTCGCCAGATCACCTTGACCGTGAAACACGGCAACGGGGTTTTGTCTGTGGCCCTCGGCGTACACCGAGTATTCCGTGAAGAACAGCCCGTGGAAGAACGGCCAGGGCGATGTGCTCGGGGAATTCGTGGCCGCCGCACATGAGGCAAAGGTGAGGGTCGGGATCTACCTGACCCCGTGGGATCAGAAGTTCCCGAGCACTGACAGCGGGTATGAGACGTATTTTCGCAATCTGCTCACCGAGGTCCTGACCAAGTACGGCGAGGTGTCTGAGATCGAGTTCGACGGTTTCAATGCGCCGAAGGAGCTCGATTGGAAGGGCATCGTGCAGCTCGCCAAACAGCTGCAGCCGGAAATCTTGGTATGGATGGGCCCCGAGATCGCCGTTGAGGGGGCGGATATCCGCTGGATCCGCAACCAGCGCGGCCAGTCCAGCCGATCCCAGTCAGGCCTCGGGAAACAGCAGGGCAGCGATCCTGATCCCACCAGCGGGTGGTTCCCCTCCGACGCGCCGGTTTCGGTGCGCACATCCGGTTGGTTCTGGCATCCAGAAGGCTCGGTGATGTCGCTGAAATCGTTGCAGACCATCTACTTCAACACCGTGGGTATGAACGCCTCCCTGCGCCTGAATGTCCCGCCATCGACCACGGGGCTGATCGAGGCCGAGGAGACCGCGTTGCTCTCGCAGTTCGGGGCCTGGATCACGGCGTTGTACAAGAACAACCTGGCCAAGGGACAGCCGGTGACCGCCGACTCGACCTGGGCGGCCTCGGGTTTCGCCGCCAGCAACGCCATCGATGGTGACGAATGCACCTATTGGGCGGCGGCCGAGGGCAAGACATCGGGCCGCCTTGAGCTTGCGCCCACCGCGCCCATCACCTTCAGCCTGATCAGCATCCGCGAGCCCATCGAGCTGGGGGAGCGGATCACCGCCTACCACGTCGAGATCAAGCAGAACGGCACCTGGAACGAGGCACCCCTGGACGCGTCGGGCACGCAGATCCGCGGCACGGTGATCGGCCAGCGCCAGCTCTGGCAGTTGAACGCCACCAGCGCCGAGGCGGTCGCGCTGGTGATCGACGGGGCCCAAGCGGTTCCCGCCATCGCCGAATTCGGTCTGTTCTGAATTCTTCGCTGGGTGCGCGCGTCCCGTGAGATGAAGAAACGACGATTTCGCGTGAGCCGTTCTTGCCACCACGGGGATCTTGCTGACATCGACAGTGCCACCTGCAAGGAGAAGCTCATGAGATTCAGTCGTTCTCTCGTCACCATGACCCTTGGCGCCTTTGCGCTGTGGGGAATCGCCTGCTCATCCGGAACCTCGGAGTCAGCCGGTGGTTCGGGCGCTGGGAGCAGGGGATCGCAAGGGGGGGCGACGGGGGCCAGCGCTGGAGCAAGCAGCGGATCGACCGTCTCGTCCGGCGGGAGCGGTGGATCTGGGGCCAGCGCGGGGAAGAGTACGGAAGGATCCTCAGGGCGAGGCGAAGGCGGACGCGGCGTGGGCAGCAGCTCGGCTGGTGGTACCAGCTCTGGGGCCGGGATGAGCAGCGCCGGTGGCTCCACCGCTGGCGTCGCAAGCAGCGGCGGAGCGGGCAAGGGCGGCACGGGCAGCGCGGGAGGCGAAACCGGCCGAGGCGGAAACACCGGCGGGGGGGCTGGGGGCGGCGGAACCACCGGCGGCGGAACCACCGCAAATCGCACCGGCGGAACAGGCGGAGGCTCGACCGGCACCTTGGCGGGCGGAACCACGGGAGCTGGTGGCGGCACGGGATCCGTCATCGGTCAGGTGTGTCCCGCGCGGGTAGGGGGCCCAGCCGGCTTCGCGCCCTTGCCCAGCGCTGCGCAGATCTCCTACCAACGAACCGAGCTGACCTCCTTCATTCACTACGGCCTCGCGACCTACGACGGCCTTGAACAGTGCAGCGCGAACGACAACCCGTCCATCTTCAACCCGTCGAAGCTGGACGAGACCTCGGTGGGGCAGTGGATATCCGCGCTGAAGAACGCGGGCGCGCGCCAGACCATGTTGGTCACCAAGCACAGCTGCGGCTTTGCCCTGTGGCCGTCGGAGTACACCACGTACTCGGTCAAGAGCAGCCCTTGGCAAGGCGGCAAGGGCGACGTGGTCAAGCTGTTCACCGATGCCATGAAAGCCAACGACATGCGCGTCGCCTGGTATCTCAGCCCCTGGGACACCAAGTACCCAAGCAGCAAAGCCGACTACGAGACGTATTTCAGGAATCAGCTCAGCGAGCTGTTCAGCTATGCCGCCCCCTACGAGCTGGAGTTCGACGGGTTCAACGCCCCCACCAACGTCAACTGGAAGAGCGTGTTCGCCTTCATCAGGCAGGAACAACCCAACACGCTCATCTGGGCTGGTCCGGAGATTGTGAAGACCGGCGCCACACCGGATCTGCAGTGGATCGGCAACGAGAACGGAACCGGCAGCCGGTCCACATCCAGCCTCGACACCTCGAATTGCGGCGGCGGCAAATATTGGTGCGCGTGGGAGTGCAACACCTCGACGCATCGTCCGGAATGGTTCTGGCATCCCAATTCCGGCACCATGGCCCTGTCCGACCTGCAGAAGGTGTATTTCCAGACGGTCGGCATGAACTGCACCATGAACATCAACGTGCCGCCCTCGCAGACCGGTGAGTTCGATCCCAAGGATCTCAGCCTACTGACCCAATTCGGGACTTGGTACAACGGCCTATACAAGACCAACCTGCTCAAGGGGCAGCCGGCGACCGCGGATTCGACCTGGGCGAGCGAGGGATTCGAGGCTGGCAAGGCGGCGGATGACGATGTCTGCTCCTACTGGGCCGCCGCCAGCGGGACGCTCAAGGCGTCGCTCACCATCACGCCGGCTTCACCCATCTCCGTTAACTTGATCAGCATTCGCGAGGCCATCGAGCTGGGCGAGCGTGTGAAGAAGTACCACGTGGAGATCATGCAAAACGGCAGCTGGGTCACCTCGCCCACCGACAAGTCAGGCAGCAAGATCCAGGGGACCGTGATCGGAAACCGCCAGCTTTGGCAACTGAACGGCAGCAAGGTCGAGGCCATCAAGCTGGTGATCGACGATGCCAGGGACGCGCCGACCATTGCCGAGTTCGGGGCCTACTGATAGGTCATCATGATGCTGAAGCCATCCTTGCTGTGCTCGGTGTCCGCCTGTCTGATGTTGGCCTGCGGGGGCAATGGTTCCGGCGGCGGATCAGGGGGGGGCGGCGGCGGCACGAGCAGCGCCAGCAGCTCGGGCGGATCTTCGGGCGGGGCAATCTCGTCGAGCACGGGAGGCGCGGGCTCGCCAGGGAGAGCCTCATCCTCAGGCGGAAGCAGCGCCGGTGCCTCTAGCAGCAGCGGGGGCTCTTCGTCAGGAGGCGCCTCCTCATCTTCCGCCTCATCGTCGTCCGCTTCCGTCTCCTTGCCACCCAGCTGCCTGGACTCCGCCGCTCCCGCCAAGGGCGCGGGCCTCTCGGACTGCGGCGACGGCGAGAGCTGTTGCACCAGCCTGAAGGTGACGGGCGGCAAGTTCTATCGGACCTACAAGAACGACGGCAGTGGCGCCAAGGACACGGCCGACGAGGCCACCATCAGCGACTTCCGCCTGGACAAGTACCTGGTGACGGTGGCCCGGTTCCGCAAATTCGTCGCGGCCTGGGATCAGGGCTCGGGCTACACGCCCGAGGCTGGCTCGGGCAAGCACGGCCACCTGAACGGCGGCAAGGGCTTGCTGGACAGCGGTGCCCCCGAGGGGAAGGCCTACGAGTCGGGGTGGGACGAGATGTACAGCAACAAGATCGACGTCACGAACGACACCCTCGACTGCCAGAGCAACCTGTCAACCTGGACCAGCGCCGTGGGCGACAACGACAAGCTGCCCATGAACTGCATCAACTGGTTCGAGGCCTACGCCTTCTGCATCTGGGACGGGGGATTCCTGGCCAGCGAGGCGGAATACGTGTACGCGGCGGCGGGCGGGAGCGAGCAGCGCCGATTCCCCTGGGGCTCCACGGCGCCTGGCAAGGACAACCAGTATGCCATCTGGGGGTGCTACTACCCGGACGGCACGGGCAAGTGCGAGGGCACTTTGCGCAACATCGCGCCGGTGGGCACGGCCAAGGCAGGGGAGGGCAGGTGGGGCCATCTCGACCTCGTGGGCAACATGATCGAGTGGACTCTCGACTACTACGCCGAGTCCTACGCCAACCCCTGTGTCGATTGCGCCAACCTGGCCAGCGGATCAGGCAGAGCCCCGCGCGACGGTTACTACGGCAGCACCGACGAGTCTTTGTTGCAGTCCTCCTCTCGCAACAACGGGTTCTACCCGTCCAATCGCTTCCAGAGCTACGGCTTCAGGTGCGCCCGGACCCCGTAGCCGTCCGAACGCTGTCGACAACCCGAGCGACGGCTCGCGAATGGTCGTTGGCCCCACCAGCGCGCCCGCCGACCCGGTCGCATCCTGGTGCACTGCGAAGCCCATGGAGGGAAGACGATCCTGTCCGTAATCATTTTGAACCTCCACGCATAGCGCCCGCAACCCATGGCCGCTCGCCATGTCGATTGTCGGGAGAACCACCGAGGGTCGTGGCCTGGACCTGGTCTTGGACGAACAGGCGTTGACTTGAAACAAACCCACGGCCCGAAAAGAGGCGGCAAGGCTATTTGCCCGCACGGACTGTTCGGAACGTGACCTGGGCGATTCCCTTGGTGGGTGTGGTGACCGTGGATTCACAGAGTTGTCCCGTCAACCTGCGGGCCAGGGAATCGCCCAGCCTCTTGTCGCCCGAGATCGGCTCGACCATAACGATGCGGCCCTTGGCGTCCATGGAGAGGCGCAGGCGAAGCGGGTTGGGGTTGGCTGGGCAGGGCACGCTCTTGGGCCCGTGCTTGATGACGGCCACCGTGGCGCGCAGGTCCGCGACTTCGCGATCGTTGGCTGGCGTCACCAACAGCCGGCACGTGAGCCTTCCGGTGTGGGGCTTGCCCCCCTTGCCACGGTTCGCGTCTTCTTCCGGTATGCCGTCCAGCGGGTCGAGGGGGACGTCGCGTCGGTCGCTGACAAGCCCGTTGCCTGCCTGGGTCGGCAGGGAAATCTGACAGAGCCAGAGGACGAGCAGAGCCGAGAAAGACGCGCGCGACATGGCGAACCTCCTGCCCCCTACGCATGAGATCGGGGGACTTACAGGGTGGAACGCGCGAGCCGCGAAAAGGATCTAGGGGCGGTCGGTTCGGCCGGTTAGGTCTCTGGCACCTTCCGGACCGCATGGACGGATGGGCGACTCTTCCGGTACATCCGCACCCTCCGGTCAGCGTGGGCGTGAGCGAGAGCGTGAGCGGTTGCGCCCAGCGTGTAGCGGTCTGCGTGGGCGGCTAGGGTGAGCGTGAGCGGCATGTGGTTCGCGGATCGCGTGCCGAGCGCCGCTCACGCTCTCGCTCACGGCACACGCTATTCGCTTCCCGCAATACGCGCACCGAACACGCTCACGCTCTCAGCCCACGCTAGCCGCTAGCCGCTAGCCGCTAGCCGCAGGCCGGCCCTTCGGGCGGCCCGTAATGTCCCGACATGCTCTATCTAACTCTATCGACCGTGGTCAACCTGATCTTCGAGGGTTTCGCGGCGGCGCGGTCTGAGACCGCCGTTTCATTCTGGTCCCCTTTGCCGCATAATGTTGCTTCATGAGATTAGGATGGATGTTGCTTGTCACGAGTCTGGTGGCCACGTCCTACGCGCAAGCTGCCGGCGAAGATGCCAGGGAACGCGCGGCCCGAAAGGCGTGCATGGCGGGAGACTACGTCAAGGGCGTGGACCTTCTGGCCGACCTCTTCGTGGATACGAAGGATCCCACTCACATCTATAACAAGGGGCGCTGTTATGAGCAGAACAGCCGCCATGCAGATGCGATTGGCAGTTTTCGGGAGTACCTGCGCCACTCCGCCAAGCTGAGCAGTGCCGAAAAGGCCGATGCTGAGAAACACATCGCCGATTGCGAAACACTCTTGGCAAAGCAGGAGGGCCGGACACCGTTGCCGGCGGTGACTGGGCCCACGGCTCCGATGATTCCTCAACCAGTTGCACCGGCAGCCTTGGCGGCTGTTGCGCAACCAGAGACAAAGCCGGCAGAACCCCAGCCGACATCAGCAACGGCTGCTGTTGGGGTAGGCGAATCTCCTTCTCCCGTTCCACCTGTGTCTGCGGTTGAGCCCCCCTCCAGTTCGGCCCCAGCATCGTCAGGGAGAGGGCTTCGCATCGCTGGTATCACCTGCGGGGCGGTTGGCCTGGCATCAATGGGAACCGCTATTTACTTCTACACGCGGGCAACCTCCATGTCTGACAAGGTTTCCGATGCGACGACCTGGAATGCTTCCAACCACCAGGCTGGTAAGGATGCAGAGAAAATGCAGTGGGTTTTCTACTCTGCCGGGGGAGCCGCCGTTGCCGCAGGCGCGGTCCTCTACCTGCTCGGGTGGTCAGCCTCCACAGGGCCAGCCAACGTTGCCGTCGCGCCCCTCATGGCACCAGGAACCGCGGGTGTTTCCGCACAGGGAGTCTTCTAATGCGCGCCCCGGTTGCCCTTCGGATGGCGCTTCTTGCTCTCCTTGCAGGAGGAGGTGCGGTTTGTGGATACAACCCCCACCCCAAGGACGGCGTGTTTCCCTGCTCGGCCGGCTGCCCCTCGGGCTACGTCTGCGGTCCCGGCAACACCTGTTGGCGCAAAGGGAGCCTGCCTGACGCCAGCCCGAGTGATGTCGCAGGTCAGGGGGATGGCGGCGCAATCGACGTCACCGAAGCTCGTAGGGACGATACAGCGACCGACCGGCAGGTGGACCTGGCAAGGCCAGACAGCCCCGAGAAGGTTCTGGACGCTGTGGCTGCGACCGGCGAAACAGGTGGCAGTGCCTTGGATGGCGCGGCTGTTGATGTTCCGGTCCTTTCCCCCGACGCTGGCATGGACGGCGCCGGTGGGGGCGGTGGAGCGGGAGGGTCAGGTGGCAGGGCCGAGGCTGGTGTCGATGCGCCAACCGGTGGGACCGGTGGCGTAGGCGGAACGACGAGCCTTGGCGGAACCGGCGGTGCTGGCGGGACGGCCGGCTCGAGCGGAACCGGCGGCCTCACGGGTGGAACAGGTGGAACTGGCGGTGTGGTCATCTCTGGCGGTGCGATGAGTAGCGGCGGCGCTACCGCCACCGCCGGCACGACCGGAAGCGGTGGTTCCACGGACACTGGGGGCGTCACGGAAACCGGTGGTGCCTCTGCACCAGGTGGAACCACGACCTCCGGCGGCACAACGGGAAGTGGTGGCACGACCAGCACTGGCGGCACGACCGGAGTCATTTCCTGCGTTGGCCAACCGGACTTCACCCCCTGCACCGTGGTGACCACGCCAGACCGCCATTACGACATTTGCGTGGAAGAGACCTGTGTCTCGCCGGGGTGCGGGGACGCGACCTGCAATGTGCCTGGCCCGCACTTCCCGCTCCCCGACACGGGGCAGCGTCTGTGCTATGGCAACTCGGCCGTGCTGGCCTGTCGAGCTCCGGGGAGCGCCTTTTTCGGCCAGGATGCTCAGTACGGCTGGGACACGCTGCACCCGGGGTCCGAGCGCTTCACCAGAGATCTCTCGGTGTTGAACCAGCCCTTGGTATCCGACAATGTGACCGGCCTTTCCTGGCAAGGCTGTCCGGCCGGGTCCACAGGAAATGCCTGCGATGTCGGCGCGGCCGCCACATACACGTGGCCAGACGCGCTTGCGTACTGCGATGGCCTCAACTGGGGTGGACACCAGGACTGGCACTTGCCCGACCTGTTCGAGCTTCAGTCGATCCTCGATTTTGGTTCCACCACGGCCCCAATCGACACCATCGCCTTTCCCGCGACGCCGCTAAACGTCTTCTGGTCGTCATCATCCGTGGCGTACTCTCCCGGCAACGTGTGGGCCATCCCGTTTAGCGGCGCCAGCTACACATACGGCAGCAGCGTCGACGAGCACCATGTTCGTTGTGTCCGCAGCGGACCAGCAAGCGGGCTGCAAGGCCCGCGCTTTTCCCGCAACACCTCGGTGACGGATCAACCCGTCGTGGCGGATAACGTGACCGGGCTTTTCTGGCAGGGCTGCTCCGCTGGGCTGACCGGCAATACGTGCGCCGGGGGGACGGACACCGGTTCCGAATGGGAGGAGGCCCTCGGGTATTGCGAGGGCCTCGACTGGGGCGGCCATCAGGACTGGCGTTTGCCGAACGCGAGAGAAATACGATCCATTGTGAACCTGCGGACAACGAGTGATCCGGTCATCGACACGACCGCCTTTCCCGGGACGAAGTCAGGCAGCTACTGGTCGTCGACGACATGGGCGCTCGGCAGCGGCGGCGGCAGCGCCTGGCTGATCTACTTCAGCAACGGCGCCATGGAGGGGCGGCAGAAGACGGGCTGGTACATCCGCGCCCGTTGTGTCCGCACCGGATCGTGATCGCAGTCCACGTGTCGCGGTGGCCATGACTGCGGTTGCAGCGGGGGACTTGCGACGGCCGATGTCAAGTGGGACCGAAACCAAGCCCATCGATCCAAGCCCCTGCGTGGCCTACCAGGGCTGCGACGAGGGCGCCCCCGTCACCTGGTGCGAATGGGACGGAGACCACAACCGGCCCCCCTTCGGTAAGCGCGGTCGCGGCCTTCTTCAAACAGTTTTGATGATGCTTCAATGGTAGAGCGAGAAGACCGTGAAGGGAATTCCGCTTCCGCGCGTGGAACGTCCGTCGCGCGCAAACGCTATTTGATCCGGCGGCGCAGATCGTCGATCTCGGCGTCGAGGGCCGCCACCCGCCGGCCAAGCAGGACGACGTAGCCGAACACGGCCACCCAGATGAAACCGTAGGCCAGGGCCAGGTAGGTCATTTTGCCTCCGCGTCTTCGACGGCCAGGGCGAGCTGCGAGAGGCGCGCGAAGGTGCGCTCGACCCGCAGACGCATGGCCAGCAGCACGCCCCAAAGGGCGGTAAAGAGGATCAAGGAAAGGAAGAAGGGCATGCGCATGCCGGGCGCCAGTGACGACACAACCTTGGTGGTGGGGTGCAGGGTGCGCCAGACATTGACGCTGATGTAGATGAGGGGGACATCGGCCGCGGCGAAGAGGGCCAGGGCTGCAGCCAGGCGGCGTCCCTCGGCGCCCCCGAAACGGCGAGCCAGGCCGTAGGCGATCAGCACCAGCCAGAGCAGCAACGACGAGGTCAGGCGCACGTCCCACGACCAGTACACGCCCCAGGCCGCCCGCGCCCACAGCGGTCCGGTCACCATCACACACAGGCCGAAGAGCACGCCCAACTCGGCGCTGCACAGGGCCAGGCGATCCCCGGCCTCGGACTGGCGGAACAGGTAGGCCAGGCTGCCGCCCGCGCACACGAAGGTCGACAGCATGAGCAGCCAGGCGCAGGGCACGTGGAAGTAGAAGATCTTCTGCACCAGGCCCATGGTGCGTTCCTCGGGAGCCTGGGCCACCAGCAAGGGAACGATGAGGAAGCCGAGCAGGCACACGGCCGCGGCCAGGGTCAGGCGGGACAGGCGGCGCGCTGGGGGGGAGGGCATGGCGTTCATGAGTCTACTCTCCGCTCACCACGGGTTCGAAGGCCCACAGCCCGATGACCACGAAGATCACGTCCAGGGCCGCGAGGAAGCGCGTCCAGAACAGGGCCGGATCCAACGAGGGGGCGCTGGGATCCAACAGGTACGCGGTGCCACGGCTGGCCGCGAGCAGCACGGGAATGACGATGGGGTAAAGCAGCGCGCCCAGCAGGGCATCGCGGCTACGCGAGCGCAGCAGGGCGGCGGAGAAGATCACGCCCACCGCGCAGAACCCCAAGGTCCCGAGGAAGAGCAGCAGTCCCAGCCATAGCAGGTGCGCGCCGATGGCCGCGGAGAAGAGCACGGCCAGAAGCGGCAACAGCAGAGCCTGCACCAGGAACATGATGGCGGCCGTGGCCATCAGCTTGCCCGCGTAGAGGGCCGAGCGGGGGGCGGGCGAGAGCAGCAAGGAGCGGATGGCCTCGTTCTCGCGCTCGCGGTCGAAGGTGCGCGACAGCGCCACGGTGCCCGAGAAGAGCACCGCGACCCACAGAATGCCCGCGATGCCGTTGGCCCCGATGCCGACCTCTTGCCCGCCGATGAAAGCGAAAGAAAACACCAACACCAGCAGGACCGCGAGGAAGCCCATGGTGTAGAGGACC
>CAZHUY010000021.1:0-14790 GCA_964535465.1 uncultured Myxococcales bacterium | reverse complement strand
TTCCACCAGTCGCTGCCTTGGCCATAGGTGGTGTACAGGACCTCGCGGCTGCGACCCTCGATGCGCAGATCCTTCCCCGCCACCAAGGCCGCCATGGTCAACCAGCTACGCACGGGTCGACTCCTCGTAGATTGAGCGCACCTGTTCCGCGCTGCTGTGTTCTTGCCTGCGATCGTAGACCACGCGGCCACGGCGCAACACCACCAGGTGCGAGGCCACGGCGGCGGCCGCGGCCAGGTCGTGGGTGACCAGCACCACCAGCCGACCGGCGTCGCGCTCGGCGGCCAGCTCGCCCGCCAGCCAATCGGCCCCGGCGGGATCCAGGGCCGAGCTGGGCTCGTCGAAGAGCAGGATGCGCGGCTGGTGCAAAAGCGCGCGCGCCAGGGCCAGCCGTTGCAGCATGCCGCGCGAGAAGGTGCGCACCGCCGCCGGGCGCCGGGCGCTGGGTAGCCCCACGCGCGCCAGCATCTCCTCGATGCGACGATCGGGTTCGGGCACGCCGTATAGAGAGGCGAAGAGGCGCAGGTTCTGCTGGGCCGACAGATCGCCGTACAGCCCCGGCTCGTGCCCCACGTAGCCGATGAGCGCGCGCAACGGGCTGCCCCGGATCAGGCGCTGCCCGTCCAAGGTGATGGTGCCCTGGGTGGGCTGCATCAGGGTCGAGAGCAGAGCCAGCAGCGTCGACTTGCCCGCGCCGTTGGGCCCCAGCACCGCGGCCACCTCGCCCGCGGCGAAGGTCAGGGAAACGTCGGCCAGGGCGCGATGGCGGCCAAAGCTCTTGCCCACCTGGTCCAGGCGCAGGTCGCGGGGGCTCGCGGCTTGGCTACTTTCCTTCCCCATGGGGTTCTTCATCCAAGGCTACCAGGGCTTCGAGCAGGCTCGCACGTTTATCGTCGAGCTGGGGATCGGGGGCCTGGTGGCGCGCGCGTTCCACCTCGACCAGCTCGGCCAGCAGCGCCGCGCGCTGGTGGTCGGTCTTGCTTGCCGTCTTGGGGCGACGCACGCCCAGCACGGCTCCCAGCAGGAGCAGCGCGCTCAGCACACCGGCCACTATCCTGCCCAGGGGAGAGCGCGAGGGTAGCCCGGAGACGGAGAGCGTGAGCAGGCCGTTGCGGGGCACGGAAGCCAACTGGAAGACCAGCATCTTACCGCCGCGATCGTCGTCCTGGGCGGGCAGGGCCTTGAGGCCGGGCGCGTTCAGCCTCAGCCCCGACGACGCCGGGATCATCAGCCACGCCTCTTCCATGCCCAACGGCATGGGCTGGCGGATGGTCACGTGTTTTTCACCAGCCGCCTGTACGTAGAAGCCGAAGCGCGCCTGCACCGGTGTCTGGGTTGGCTGTGAGGGCGCGATGATGGGGGGCAGAAAGAGGCCGCCGTTGGGGCCGGTGTCGAGGGGGCTACCGCCGGCGATGACCTCGACGCCGCTGACCTCGGCGGGCAGGGGGATCGCGATCTCGCCGCGCTTCGCTTTGAAGATGCGGTCCGAGGTGTTCTCGATCACCAGGTTCTCCATGACCTCCAGCTTGTCCTCGCGCAGGTCGATCAGGATCTTGGATTCCCCCGAGACCCTGAGAACCGAGGCGTCCGTGGTGACACCAGGGATGCGCAGCTCGCCCGCCATGCCGCTGTCCTTGGGCATGGGGAAGAGGGGGCTACCGAGGCGCAATCCCTCGCGGTCAACCACGGCGATATAGGACGCGGCTTGGTCGATTTCCTGCCGTTGGTAGGTGGCGATGCCCTTGGCGTCGGTCACCCCTTCGACCCAGGTCACCCCTTGCTCGACATTGACCATCCGTCCCAGCCGCACCTCTTGGCGGTCCACGGGCGCGCCTTCGGAGTCCAACAGGCGCAGCTCGACAGTCCCCGGCGGCAGCTGGGACTTGGGCAGGACCTGTCCAAGCAGCATGACCACGGTCGGCTCCGCTCGCCGCTGGCCGTGACCCGCGCCGTGCGGATTGGCCTGCGCCGGCGGCATGGTCGGCGGAGTCGTCGCCCTGTCGCTGTCGGGCTCGGGAGCGGCGCTGGAGACCAGCATCAGGCGCGCGCCACCCTGGGCGGGAATGGCGAATGTCGCCGTCTGTAAGGGCTGGCCGTCGACCACCGCCTGGGCGCGGAACTGGCTGCCCACCGGCAGGTTGGAAAACGTGGCGCGACCATCCGGCTGCGTCTTCTCGCTCAGAACCGTCACCGTTCCATCGGGCGCGGTCAGCCTGGCCCTGACCTCGACGTCCACCGCGACGTCGGCCAGCGAGCCGCGCCCCACGCGCACCGTGACCGTGCCCTTGGGCAGATCCTCGACCATGAGAGGCTGCGCCGTCATCTCGCCGGTCGGCGCCATTCCTGCGGGTTGGGCCAGGGCGGAACCCGTGGTCAGCATCCACAGGCAGCCGAGCAGCCGCAGGTGTCTCATTCCGCCACCTCGGGAGCGGTCTCCAGAAGGCCGCGCACCTCTTCCTCGAGGTGTCGGCGACGTTGCTCGGGCGGCAGACCCTGCAGGCGCAACAGCGGATCCAGCACGCGGAAGAAGGCCAGCGCGGTCAGCCCCAGCAGGAATCCCCCCAGCGTCAGCAAGACCAGCGGCGCGCCCCAGCTCATCTTCGCGATCGTGAGTCCGTAGACCATGGCCAGCGTGGAGGATCCCAGACAGACCACGGTTCCCCACAGGGGGGGACGCGCACGCAGCCAGGCCGCGGACCAGCGGTTGGGCAAGATGGCGAGCAGGTTGGCCAGCGCCATCAGCACATAGCCCAGCCACATCCAGCTCACCAACGGGTTGATCACCAGCTTCAGCGCCACCGTGCCTTCGTCCAGATCGTGTCCGCCCATCGTGATGTAGAGATCCTCGAAGAAGCCGCGTTGGATGGCCACGGCGGTGGCGGGCTCGTTGGGGCGTTTGTTGTAGACCATGCGGGCCGGCTGCAGGCGCCCCGTGCGCTTGCCGCCCTCCAGGATCTCCAGCTCGGCGATGAGGGAGGACTTCTGCGCGTCCGAGGCCTGGGTGAATCCCTCGAAGCGAATGGTGTACTTGCCGAAGGCCTGGCTGCGACCGACGTCGAGCAGCACGGTCTCTTCACGCGAGAAGGCTTGGCCGGCGAAGCCCAGGAACATCATGGCCATGCCCAGATGGACCAGGTACCCGGCATAGGGACTGCGCACGCGGAAGATGAGCTCGCCGAGAGCCGCCCACTTGCCTCGACCGTTGCTGCGTGCCCGCGCCGACACGGCCCGCGCGGTTTCCTGCCCCACCGAGGCGATGAGAAAGCCGGCGATCGCGATGAGCAACAAGGCCGCCTTGGAAGCGCCCAACCCGGCGAACCCGCACAGCCCCGCGGCCAGCAAACCCGCGGACAGCGGAAGCACCAGATGGCGTCGCAGCGTGGCCACCACGGTCTTGCGCCAGAACAGGAGGGCGCATAGGCCGGTCAGCAGCAGCAGCGCCGCGCCGATGGGCACCATCCAGAAGTTGAAGAAGCTCGCGTTTACGCTGATGCGCTCGCGGCCCAGGGATTCGGAGAGGGTGGGGAACATGGTGGCGAACAGCACCACGAAGGTGGCCAGCACGAACAACCAGTTGGTGGCCACATGGGCGCCTTCGCGCGACAGCCAAGACTCGATGGGGCGCGTGGCCCGCAAGGCGCGCCACCGCTTGGTCAGCAAGGCGATGCTGACCGCCAGGATCAAGAACATGAAGGCGGTGAAGATCCAGGCCAGGCGCGTGTCTTTGCCAAAGGCGTGCACCGATTGCACGATCCCCGACCGGGTCATGAAGGTCCCGAAGATGGTCAGGAAGAAGGTCAGGATGACCAGGCTGAAGGTCCATAGCCGTAGTTGCCCGCGCCGCTGGTAGACCTTGAGCGAGTGCACCATGGCGGTGGCGGTCAGCCAGGGCAGAAGTCCGGCGTTCTCCACCGGATCCCACCCCCAGAAGCCGCCCCAGCCCAGCACCTCGTAGGCCCAGATCATGCCCAACACCAGGCCCAGGGTCAGCATGAACCACGAGGCCAGGGCCCAGCGGCGGATCGCGCCCAGCCAGGCGCTGTCGAGCTTGCCCGAGATGAGCGCGCCCAAGGCAAAGGCGTAGGGGATGGTCATGCCCACGAAGCCGCCATAGAGGGTCGGCGGGTGGGTGACCATGTACGGGTTCTGCAGCAAGGGATTGAGGCCTTGGCCCGCGCTGGGGATGTCGGTTAGGAAGGTGTCGAAAGGGTTCTTCTCGTAGACGATGAGGTACAGGAAGAAGTCCATCACCACCGCCATGACCGCGATGGCGTAGGGCATGATCTCGCGCTGACGGAAGCGATGGGTTCGTACCGCGATGGCCGCGAAGGCCGCCAGCAGGGCCACCCAGAACAGCATCGAGCCATCCAGCCCGCCCCAATAGGCCGAGATCTTGTAGGCCAGCGGCGCCTGCGCGTCCGAGTAGTGGGCCACGTACTTGATGCTGTAGTCGCCCGAAACGAAGGCCTGAATCATGGCCACGCTGGCCAGTCCCAGGATGCCGGCCAGCGCATAGATGGCCGCGCGCCCCGACTCCAGCAGGCGGGGTAGGCTGCGTCGGGCGCCCACCAGGGATGCCGCTCCCGCATAGGTGGAAACCACCAGCGCGATGAGGACACAGAGGGCGCCGAAGTCAGCCATGGGGGGATTCCGGATTAGACGTTCTGACCTCCCGCTGGTTTCCCTCTCGAGAAGTCTAGGTCGGTACCGTGGCCAGCTTGGCGCGGATGAGCTGTTTCAGGTCAGCGGCGCCGGTGCCCGCCAGGGGGATGTCCAGCCAGAGGAGCGAGGGGCTGCCATGCGCGGTCTTGCGCGCGCGCTGGCCCACCGGGGACAGGGCTGGCCAGTCCACGGCGGCGCTCGCCGTGGCATCCAGCGAGATGATGGCGACGGGCAGCCCGCTGTGCAGGAGAAGCGAGCACAAGGGTTTGCCTGCGCTCTGGTAGCGCAGCGCCCATCCGGTGGAGGGGCCGTAGAAATACACGTCCTCGGCCACGTCTTTCTGCTTGAGCAGAAACAGACGGGCCGCCTCGAAACGCTTGCCCAGCGACAGGGGCAGGCGCGCCGTGAAGGCGGCGGGCGTCGGCTGCTGGTTCTTCTTGGGAAAGGCAACCCGGGGTGGTGCCGGGATCTTGGCCGCCTTGACTGGTTTGGGCACGGCCTTGACCGGCACCGCCTTCACGGCCGCCGGCTTGCTGACAGCCTTGGCCGCGCGACTCTTTGGGGCTTTCTCAGCCGCCTGCTTGGGCATTCTTGCTGCCTGTTTTGGCATTCTTGCGGTTGGCCAGGTAGTTTTTGCCATAGGCGATGATGCCGGGGAGGATCGAGAGGAAGATGATCAGGATGATCAGCTTCTCGATGTGCTTGGTCACGTCCGGCCAGGTGGTGGCCAGGCCGTAGCCAATGAGGGTCATGCTCATCACCCAGCCAATGCCGCCGAACACGTTGTAGCTGACGAAGCGGCGGTAGTTCATATCGCCCACGCCCGCCACCACCGGCGCGAAGGTGCGGATGATGGGCATGAAGCGGGCGATGATGATGGTCTTGCCACCATGCTTTTCGTAGAACGCGTGGGTGCGCATGAGGTGCTTCTTGTTGAAGAAGAGCGAGTTCTCGCGCGTGAAGATCTTGGGCCCGGTCTTGCGGCCAATGTAGAAGCCGACCTGGTCACCCAAGACGGCCGCGATGCTGACCGCCACGTTCAGCCACACGATGTCCAGAAGGGGCTGACCTGTGGGGTTGGCGGCCGTGCAGAAGACCCCGGCGGTGACCAACAATGAATCGCCCGGCAGGAAGAAGCCGATGAGCAGGCCGGTCTCGGCGAACACCACCGCGACGAGCGCGATCATGCCGCCCCACTGGATGATGCCTTGGACGTCGTAGATACGGTGAAACAGGTCCATCAAAGTCTGCACAGCGGGGGCTTCCTTCCTCTATGAGGGGTGGCGAAAAGGACAGTACCCTGCCTTGCCCGGGCCGCAAGCGCAAGTGTTGGTGCTGTCAAGCGGCGCGCCTTGCGTGGGGCTTGGCGAGAGCTGCAGCGACCAGCTTGTCGCGGCTCCCCCTAAGGGGGCCTCGGCCTGGCGCGGGCCGCGAGTCGGCCCGCTGGGCATCCCGTGATTTCCCTAGATCCTCTGCCAGCCCATGAAGGTCAGGGTCAGGCAGTGGTATTCAAGATCCGACGAGAGCGTCACCTGCGCGGTCAGGCGGTCGAAGGCCTGGTGGTTCTGCAGCCATTCGGTGGCCAGCTCGTCCATGTGGTCCCGGTCCTTGCGCTTGGTCGCGCTGAAGACCTTCACCTCCACAAGGCGATAGCCATCCATCGCTGCACCATCTTCGGGCGGCGCGGGCCAGGTGGGCGTGTTCATATTTTCCAAAGCTACCGTGGCTTGAGCGTCAGGCACAGTTGATTCCCTTATCTTGAGGATGACGAAGCGAGGGTGTCGAGCTTGGCCGCCATGATGAAGTCATTTTCGGACAGGCCGCCAATGGCGTGCGTGGTCAACTGCACGTCTAGCACATCGTAGTGCACACAGAAATCAGGATGATGACCCTGCTCTTCGGCCAGGGCGGCGATCTGGTTCACGAAAGCCATGGTCCTCACAAAGTCAGCAAACCGATACCGCCGGCTGAGCATTCCCAGGTTCTCGTTGGCCTTCCAGTCTGGAATCTGTACGAGCAGCTCGGCGATGCGCTCGGGGGTGAGGGGGGGGACCCCTCCCTCGCAAGGGATGCACATTCTTTGCGTGAGTTCCATGCCTGACCTCCCTCGGCGAACGGCACCTCGCCATTTGTACTGGTGCAGCGGTTTGGATGTGCTTGGAGGGGTTTCGGTTCCATGACGGCGCGGTATTCTCCCGGCATGGTCAACACCCTGCTCGTGGTATTCGTCAATGTCCGTGTCCTGCCCCAGGCCATCGAGGCCTTCCGTGCCGCCACCCTGGCCAACGCCGGAGAGAGCGTGAAAGAGCCCGGCGTGGCCCGCTTCGACGTGGTGCAGGAGAGCGAGGATCCGACGCACTTCGTGCTCATAGAGGCCTACCGCGGTCCGTCTGGTGCAGCGGCCCACAAAGAGACCGCGCACTACAAGCTGTGGCGCGACACGGTGGCCCCCATGATGGCCGAGCCCAGAACCAGCAAGAAGTACGTCAACGTGACCGGGGACGCGACGTGGTGAATTTCGAGTTCGCCAGCGCGACCCGCATCGCGTTCGGCCGCGGAAAGTCCGCGGAGGTGCCCGCCGCGCTGGAGGCCGAGGGGGTGCGCCGCGCTCTGCTGGCGACCAACCTGCCGGGCGCGGCGATGGAAAGGATGCGGACGACGCTGGTCGCTGCCGGCCGGGAGGTCGTGGTCTTCGCCGTGGAGGGCGAGCCCACCGTGGACCTGGTGCAGGCGGGGCGTGAGCGCTGCCGACAGGAGGGGTGCGGTGCCGTCATCGGCCTGGGCGGGGGCAGCGCCATCGACACGGCCAAGGCGGTGGCCGGTCTGGCCACCAATCCCGGCGACATCCTCGACTACCTGGAGGTGGTCGGTCGCGGGCGTCCGTTGACGCAGAAGCCGTTGCCCATCATCGCGATCCCCACCACCGCTGGGACTGGGGCCGAGGTCACGCGTAACGCCGTCATCGGTGTGCCCGCCGCCAAAGTCAAGGTCAGCCTGCGCAGCCCTTGGTTGCTGCCGACCCTGGCTGTGCTCGATTCCGATCTGCTCGAGGGTCTGCCCGTCTCGGTCATCGCGCACAGTGGGCTGGATGCGCTTTCGCACCTGCTGGAATCACTGGTCTCCTGTCGGGCCAATCCCTTGACCGACGCTCTGGCGGTCGAAGGCTTGCGTCACGTCGCCCGATCCTTGCGGACGGCCTTCCGCTCGGGCATGGACAGCCAAACGGGAGACAGTCTGATGCTGGCCAGCCTTTGCGGAGGACTGTGCCTGGCCAACGGCGGCCTGGGGGCGGTCCATGGTTTCGCCGCGCCCCTGGGTGGCATGCTGCATGCAGCGCACGGCGCGATTTGTGCGTCCTTGTTGGTGCCGGTGATGGAGGCGAATCTGCGTGCCCTGAGAGAGCGGGCGCCCGAGCACCCCGCGCACGCGCGCTATCGCCTGGTCGCCGAGATCGTCAACGGCCAAGCCGGGGTCGAGGTCGACCAAGGGGTCGTGTGGGTTCGCGAGCTATGTCGGGAGCTGGGTGTGCGAGGGCTGCGCCAGCTGGGTCTGACGGAGGACGAGTTGCCCGCCCTGGTTGCGAAGGCTCGGACCGCGAGCAGCATGCGTGGTAATCCCGTGCAACTTTCCGAATCTGAGTTGATCCAGGTGGCCAAAAAGGCCTTATGATTCCGACCTCACTAACGGGAGGACAGAAGTTTCTTATGGGTCCGCAAATGCGAGCCGATACCGTCAGGGAGAGCGCAGCCAGCCTCATGCCAATTACCCCTGCGGTTATCTTGCGGCGGCAACGGCCGAAGCGACTGGATCCGGGCGATCAGCTGATCCCGGGACAGTGGGCCGAGATTCAGACCATCGGGGGCGCCGCTCCCTTGCGTGGGTTTGTCTTCAGCCTGCGCCAGTCCGAGGTCCTGTTCACTTTCCCCGAGCTGAAGGACTTTCCGACCGGGCTCGAGCCTGGTCGCAGCGTGGTGGTCACGTTTCAGGGCCGCAGCGGACGTCACTCTGGCCACGCCGCGATCTTACGCGCCGCCAAGGGGCCGCCGGTCACGGTGGCGCTGCAGCACCTCTCCAACATCGAGACCGAGCAGCGCCGGCGCTATCCTCGCATAAGCCTGAAGATCCCCGCGACGTTGGAAGCGGGACAGTCGGGCGATCTCGCCCCGCAGAGTGACGAGCGCGCGCGCATCCGCAATCTGGGCGCGGGAGGCATGCTGCTGGAGACGTCCCTTGCCCTGGTCGAGGGCGACGACGTGAATGTGACCCTGCCCGAGTCGCACCGGGCGGTGCTCAACCATGGCTCGCGGCAGGTCAAGGGCAAGGTCCTTCGGGTCGAGAGCGCGGGCGGGGGGCGGCGCAAACCCAAGGTGGCCAGCGTCGAGTTTTCTTTCGATTCCGACGACGAGCGGGACGGCTGGGCGCGGCTGGTGTTGGGCCGGGCCCGCAAAGCCCGATAAACCGACTCTGGGGGTGGGGGGCCGTCGCCTGCCAAGACGCCGACGGGACAAGACCTGATCGCGCGACGTGGCGCGCGCGTTCTGTGTTACCTTCCGCGCATGCTTCGCGTCGTCCTTTCGTCTCTCTGTCTTTGCCTGGCGGCCTCCGCTTGCTCTCCGCGCCAGCCCCAGGCGGTCAGTAGCAGCGCCCCCGCGGCCAAGCCGGCGCCACGCAAGGTCCCGCCGCCACCCACACGGGCACTCCAATGGGAGGTCACGGTACAGGCCGGTGATGAGGATTGCGATGCACAACTCATCACGGTGGCCTTGCCGCGAAAACCGCCTGTCCAAGCCGTGCAGGTGCGCGAACTGAACGGTGACAAGGTCGTCGCGCAGATGACGACGAAGGACGTCTTGGCGTTTCGGATCAAGCCGCTCAAGGCGCGCGCCCAGGCCATCTACGTGGTCGATGAAGACCAGGCTCCGGCCTTGCCGGGCAAGCGCGGCATGCAGGCGACCCAGAATGACGGAGGCGTCAAGCTGACCCTCAACGATCGCCCGGTCCTTTCCTACGTGCGCCAGCCCAAGGTCGGGCGCCAGGAGGTCCCGGCGGCGGTGCGCGGCGGCTATCTGCACCCGCTGTATTCGCCCGCCGGCGTTCTGGTGACCGATGATTCCCCCAAGAACAAACCCTTCCAGCGCGGCATCTGGACGGCCTGGCAGAAGATCGAGAGCGCAGGCAGCCATCCGGATTTCTGGGATTTGGCCCAAGGGAAGGGTCGCGTGGGGGTCGAGTCGATCGGCTCGGTGTGGGGCGGCCCGCTGGCCGCGGGTTTCGATGCTCGACAGTACTTCTCCGACCTCGACAAACGCATGGGCATGACCGTGCTGCGCGAATCGTGGGAGGTGGTCGCCCATGGCGGGACCGATCGATACACCTTGGTGGATCTGCGTTCCACGCAGGAGGCGCTCAACAGCGCCATCACGCTCGGGGCCAATCCCTTCGGGGGCATCCTGGTGCGCGGCAGTCGTGACTGGCAGGGCAGCAAAGCGGTCTTCCTGAGCTCGGACGGAAAGGATCGGGACAAGGCCCGGGGCGCGACCGCCCGCTGGTGCTACCTGGGTGGTGGCGGCGGCAAGCGAGCGGGCATCGCCATCCTCTCCCATCCCGACAACCCGCAAGCGCCCGAGACGTTGTTCATCGATCCCGTGGACCCGCTGATGGGCTTTGCCCCCACCGGGAAGGGGCCGCTCGCGCTCAAGGCGCGGGGCACGATCCGCTTGAAGTACCGCTATGTGCTGCTCGACGGCGCGCCGGACAGCAAGCTGTTCGACAAGCTGTGGACCGAGTTCGCGAATCCGCCGAAGATCCAGGTGCGCGTGACGAAGAGCGAGTAGGGGCAGGGTGGATCGAGAGGGCGAGCGCTCGTCCGTGCCGGACATCAGGTACCTGGCGCTCACGGGAATCCCCCCTATGCTTCCCGCCCCGTGTCCATCCTCGTCACCGCCAAAGATCTGAGCAAATCCTTCGGGGTGCGCCCGCTCTTTCAGGGCGTCGGTTTCACCTTGGCCGAGGGCGAGCGCGTGGGCTTGATCGGACCGAACGGGGCGGGCAAGAGCACGCTCCTGCGCATCCTGGCGGGACTGGACACTCCCGATGCGGGGGCCCTGGCCGTGCGGCGCGGGCTGCGCGTGGGGCATCTGGCGCAGGTCCCCAGCTTCGTTCCGGGACGCACCGTGCGCGAGGTGGTGATGGAACCGGTGGCGGTGGTTTCCGATCCCGAGGCCCACTGGCAGGCGGCGAGCCGGGCTGACGAGTTGATCGCGCGATTGGGGCTGGCCGGGCCGCAGGCTGGTGCCGATGCCCCCGTCGAGCGTCTGTCGGGCGGCTGGCGCAAGCGCGTGGCCCTGGCGCGCGAGCTGGTGCGCGAGCCCGAGCTGCTGCTGCTCGATGAGCCCACCAACCATCTGGACGTGGACAGCATCCTGTGGCTGGAAGAGCTGCTGGCCAGCGCCCGCTTCGCCACGGTCACCGTCACCCACGATCGTCTCTTCCTCCAGCGCATCGCCAATCGGATCTTGGAGCTGGACCGGCGCAACGCCGGAGGCCTGCTCTCGGTGGATGCCGACTACGCCACCTTCCTGGAACGCAAGGCCGACCTGATGGCCGCGCAAGAGCAACGAGAGGTGTCCTTGCGCAACTCCCTGCGACGCGAGGTCGATTGGCTGCGCCGAGGGGCGCCGGCGCGCACCACCAAACAACAGGCGCGCATCCAACGGGCCGCCACCCTGGCCGACGAGGTGGATGAGCTTTCGGCGCGCAACGAGAAGCGCTCGGTGGGCATCGATTTCGCCAGCACCGGCCGCAGCCCCAAGCGTCTGATCGAAGCCCGCGGCATCGCCAAGTCATACGGCGATCATTTGGTCTTCCGGGGACTGGATCTCTTCGTGGGGCCCGGCAGCCGCGTGGGCATCATGGGACCCAACGGCTGCGGCAAGTCCACCCTGTTGCGCGTGCTGGTGGGGCAAGAGCCGCCCGACAGCGGCACCGTCTTGAGCGCGGACACGCTGCAGGTGGCGTATTTCCAACAACACCGCGAGGCCCTCGACCCCGACAGCACGGTGGCCGCCAGCCTGTGTCCCGCGGGGGGCGAGCAGGTGGATTTCCGCGGCACGCGCGTGCACGTGAACGGCTACCTGGCCCGCTTTCTCTTTCGCCAAGAGCACCATTCCCTGCGCGTGGGTCAGCTTTCGGGTGGCGAGCAGAGCCGTCTGGCCTTGGCCCGCCTGATGTTGCGACCGGCCAACGTGTTGGTCTTGGATGAGCCCACCAACGATCTCGACATGGCCACGCTGGAGCTGTTCGAGGATTCGCTCATCGAGTTCGACGGCGCCGTCCTGCTGGTCACCCATGATCGCGCCTTCCTGGATCGAGTCACGAACCAGATCCTGGCCTTCAACACCGCGCCCGAGCAGACAGGCCAGATCACCAAGCTGGTGGGCTTGGGCCAATGGGAGACGTGGCACCAAGAGCAGGCCGCGGCCCAGGCCGAGGCCAGCCCCAAGGCCAAGCCGGCGCAGCGCGCTGCCGAGCCGTCAGCGCGCCGCAAGCTGAGCTACAAGGACCAACGCGAGTTCGACGGCATCGAGGATCGCATCGCCGAGGCCGAGGCCATCTTGTTCCGGTTGCGCGCCGAGCAGGGATCGCCCGAGGTCGCCAGTCACGCGGTCCGCCTGCTCGAACTGGAGGCCGAGATCGTCACGGCCCAGGCCGAGGTGGACGCGCTGTACGCGCGCTGGGCTGAGCTCGAGGCGCTGCGCAGCTCGTTTTAGACGGAGAACATCCGCGCTCGCTTTCTTCATGATGCGAGCGCCTCGACGTTACGTGCAGAGGTCTCGTCGTGTATCCTCTTTATGAGCGCATGGCGTCCGACCCTCCTCACAAACCGCCCCAGACAGGCGGACAGCCTGAGGCCAAGCCCTCCGGCTCGCCAACGGCCAAAGCAGGCGTCCCACCCGTCGCCTCGGCCCCACCAGGGGCTCGATTGAACCCGGCCGCCTCCGCCGCTGTGCGCGCCCTGGCCTCGGCCTTGAGGTTGCCCGCTCCCGAGGACTTCCCGGGGCCGTCGGAGGGAGGCGCCTCGCCTCCGCCTGGCACGAACGCGGGCAAACCGGCGACCGTGCCCAGCCCGGTGCCAGCCACGGCCCGCAAACCCCCGACCTCGGGGGGCGATCCCAGCCCCTACGCGGGCGGGGCACTGGCCTCGCCCGGCCGTCCGCCGCAAGCCGGCAGCGCACAGAGAGGCGTGGCCACCCCGCGGGCTCCTGCCAGCCCGGTTTCTCGTGCCGGTGTGGCTTCCCGTGGGCCTGTATCCACGCCGCCCGCGCCGGCCAAGGTCGGTGGAGCGGTGGCGACCCCTCCTGTTCCGGACGACAGTCTCGGCAAGTCGCCCGCGCCTCGATCGCGACGGCGCTTGGTGCTGCTGCTGGTGATGGGTGGCCTGCTGGTGGCAGGTGGGGCTTTCCTGCTGACCTACCGATCGAGCGAAACACGCTGGCAGGGCGTGCTGGCGGCTCTGCCAGGTAGCCGTGCCCACAAGGCCAAGAGCACCCCGCCGCGGGTCGAGGCGCACTTCGATCGCAACGCCGTGGCCGACAGCCTCATGGTCGGCGATCGCTTGATCGCGCTGAACCATTCCGGCGTCCTCGTGGCATTCAATCGATCCACCTTCGCCCCACTGGGCGAGCGTGTGGCGCGCCACAGATTCGTGTGCATCGCCCCGGGCGATTCGACCCACTTCAGCGCGGGCCTGTCCAACGGCGCCATCGTCAAGATCAAGGCCGAGGATCTGACGGTGAGCCAGGTGGGCAAGGTCCCGGGCCGCCCAGAATGGATCGGGCAACGGCGGGCCGGGGGTGGACTGCTGGTGGTGTACAGCAATCCCCGTCGGGCTGCGCTGGGCTCGCTGGACCACAGGGGGTACGCGCACAAGCTCAAGGATCTCGGGGCCGGCAAGGAGTATGCGCTCGACGCCCCCGGAAATATCTATCTCGACAGCAAGGATCGCCTGTGGGTCGTGAGCGGCCGCGACAGGAGTCCCGTCAGGCTGCAGGTGCTGGATCTGCAGACCGGCACGCCCAGGGAGATCGCCGGCAAGAACGCCTGGACGGGTCTGCGAGGGATCGTCGAGCTTCCCGATGGTCAGGTGTGGGCTTTCGGCGGGACATCCCAGGCGGGAGGGCCCAGCAGCTTCGTCGCCAGGGTGGAAGCCAACGGAAAGTCCACCCCCTTGTGGACCGCCTCCGCCGAACGGCTGGCCGGGGCGCCCGGGACGCCCATCTTGCAGGTGGTGGTGGGACCTGGGCGACAGGGGGCCGTGGCGATTTCGGCGGCGGAGGTGGTCGAGGTCGATCCCAGCGCCCGTCAATGGAAGCCCTTGGGCTCGACCGGACTGCAGATGCAGGTGGCCTCCACGCGCGCCAGCGGCAGGGCGCATCTCGATGGAGATCGGGTCATCATGGGCCTGGCGACCGGTGGCTTTCTCGAGATTGCACCGGGGCAAGCCCGGCGTCACGTGCTCGAAGGACAGAATACGCTCCTGCTGCCCACCGAGATCAGACCCATGGCTGGCGGACTGGCGTTCTACGGATACGGCGGTCCCTTGCTGTACGCCAACGGAGCGTGGCGGGCGGCGCCCGAGACGGTGGCCCCGCCGCGCGATCTGATGGGCGCGGGACGTGGCGAGGCCGGCGAGCGGGTGTGGGCGTCGCTGGTCAGCCTCCCGGTCAATCCCACGACCAATGTGGTGGTGGCCAAGGCTGGGGTTCGTCGCTGGTCCAACCAGCACATGCACGGAATCAAGGACACCTTCGTCACCGGAAAGTGGATCGCGGGCAACTTCAAAGTCATGAGCCAGGAGGACCTGGCGCTGGAGCCTGACGACACATTCGTTACGCCCGACGGGCAACTGTGGAACGTGGACGACCAGGGGCTGTGGAACTTCTCGGTGGGCAAGTGGCGCATGGTCATGTCGAGGCCGGGCTCCCACCACGGCGGGGGCGGCACGTGGGGCGAAGAAGGAGCAGGCCTGCGTTCGGTGAACTCCGCGGTGGGCGCGTCCTTGCGTTTCGTGGATGAGGTGGGGCCGCCCTGGGTCGGTCTTCCCCATGGCAGCTTCACCTGGGCCATGGC
>CAZHUY010000020.1:19822-40678 GCA_964535465.1 uncultured Myxococcales bacterium | reverse complement strand
TCCCCACCATGTCGCCGATTTCCCGCCGGACTGGCAACTTTTTGAATCAGTAGTGTTACGCAACCGTCTCGTTTTGGCGACAGAAGGAAGACGTTACCGCTGGCCCTATCTGGTGTTTCGTATTGAACCTGAAGAGAGGACGGCTCCAGACAACGAGGCGCACTGAAGCCCCTGGGATACACACCGAGGGCAAACGGCCCGCTGCGCGCGCGGGCCGTCGTCAGCGTGTCTTGGCTTCCAATTTGTTGGCTTCGTCTTGCCAACGGGCCGCCCA
Source organism: uncultured Myxococcales bacterium (assembly GCA_964535465.1). GTDB lineage: Bacteria > Myxococcota_A > Polyangia > Fen-1088 > Fen-1088 > Fen-1137. Next base: position 40,404 of record CAZHUY010000020.1, on the reverse strand, counting down.
GTCGCCGAAGCGTTGGGGAGTGGCCAAGGACCGCGTGCGCTCCAGCTCGGCGCGCGCGGGCTCCTTCTGGCCGTCGGCGATCAGGGCCTCGGCGTAGAAGAGGTGGTTGAGCGGGTGCTCGGGGTAGCTGTCCGCGGCCTTCTTCAACAGATCCAGGCCTAGGTCCAAATCGCCGGGGCCCACGGGCCAGGCGGGTGCTTTGACGTACAACAGGCCCAAGACACGCCAAGGGCCGCCATCATCGATCTGGGGTTGCTGGCCCGCGGTTTTCAGCAGCTTCACCAGCTCGGACAGGCGCCCCACCGCCATCATGCCCTTGGCCTGCACATAAAGGCCCAGGTTGACGGCTTGCAGGTAGGCGGCCTCGGCGTCGTCGGGGCCGCGGCTCACCCGGCGCGCGGCCTCGTAACCCTGTTCGGAGAGCTCGATGCGGCGGTCGGACTTGCCTTCGAAGTCGGCCTTCATGAGCGAGCAGCGGGCCAGGATCAGCCCGATGTCCCGGTCTTGCGGCGCCGATTGTTGGGCGCGCACGGCTTGGTCGTAGCCGCTGTCACGCAGCGCCCGGGCGGCGGTCTGTTGGCAATGGGCATCGGCTTCGGCCTGCAAGATTCTCAGATCGTCGACGGCGAGCGGTTTCTGCGCTGGGGGCTCAACGGGTCGGGGCGCCGAGGCACAGGCGGCAAGCCAGGCAGAGGCAAGGAGAATGATGTGTTTGCGCATCGGGATCCCTTTATGAAGGAAAACGCTGGCCGTTGCCATGGCTGCGGCGCCCGGCTAGAAGGGCGACATGATACAGATTTCATCCCCGAGGGCACAGAGGACACAGGGGTCGGAGGAGAAGGGGTTGGCTCGGATGGGGCTGATCGCTGTGCTGGCTCTGTGCGCGGGTTCTTGCCTGAGGCCTCCTGGCGCGGTGGCCAAGCGCAATGCCGCCGAGGCTTTGACCGAGGCCAAGCCGCGCGAGTTTCTGCGCAGCTCCCACGAGATCTTGAAAGGCACCGTGCTGGGGTGGAATCTGGGCAACAGCCTGGACGCCTCGCCAGGCGAGACCAGTTGGGGCAACCCGCCGGCCAACCTGGAAATCATGAGGGGCGTGGCCAAGGCCGGGTTCGGACTGGTGCGCATCCCCGTCACCTGGACCCATCACACGGGCGAGGGCCCGGACTGTGTCATCGAGCCGGCTTGGCTGGAACGCGTGGCCCAGGTGGTGGGCTACGCGCGCGCGGCCGGCTTGTACGCGGTCATCAACGTCCATCACGACGGCGGCGAGAGCAAGGGCACGGGGTGGATCACGCTCAAGGATGAGGCCGGCAACATCACAGAGGCCCACAACGCCGCGGTCAAGGCGCGCTTCACGGCGCTGTGGACCCAGATCGCCAAGCACTTCGTCGGCTTCGGCGAGGAGCTGCTGTTCGAGTCGATGAACGAAATCCACGACGGCTACGGCCCGCCCAACCCGCGCTACTTCCCCATCGTCAACGAGCTGAACCAGGAGTTCGTGAACATCGTGCGCGCCTCGGGTGGCAACAACCTCAAGCGCCATCTGATTGTCCCCGGCTACAACACGCACATCGATCACACCATCGCCGGTTTCAAGATGCCCACGGATCCGACGCCCGATCGACTGATCCTGGCGGTGCACTTCTATGACCCGTACCTCTTCACCCTGATGGCCAAGGTCCACACCTGGGGGCAGGCTTCGCCGGGACGGGACGACTGGGGCCAGGAGGATTTCGTGGTCAAGCAGTTCGACCGGCTGAAGGCCACGTACGTCGACAAGGGGATCCCGGTGTTCCTGGGCGAGTACGGCGCGGTCAACCAAGAGGGCTTCGAGGACTACCGTCGCTACTGGATGGAATACGTCACCAAGGTGGCCGTGGACCGCGGGGTCTTGCCGGTCTATTGGGACAACGGCGCCCAGGGCAGCGGCGAGAATGCCTTCGCTATGTTCGACCGCAACACCGGCGAGGTGCTGCAGCCCGAGTTGCTCAAGGCCATGCGCCGGGCCGCCACCGACTCGTACAAGCTGGCCGACATCGCATTGCCCAAGCCGTCGAAATGACGAGGCACCAGCTTGCGACGCTAGGGGCTTTCGTGATGGCGGGTTGCGGTCACTCTGTTGGCAAAGAGGCAAGGCCCGTGGGCCACCCGGCACCCGCGCCTGCCCCGCCGATCTCCGCACCCACCGATTTCCACGCCTGGGCCCCCACGCCGCCCATGGGCTGGAACAGCTGGGACTGCCTGGCCACCACGGTCACCGAGGAGCAAGCCAAGGCCCAGGCCGCCTTCATGGCCGACAAGCTGAAGGCCCACGGCTGGCAGTACATCGTGCTCGACGCCCAGTGGTTCGAACCCGGCGCCAAGAGCCACGAGTACCGCCAGGACGCGGTGTTCGCCATGGACGGCTACGGCCGCCTGCAGCCCGCCCCCAACCGCTTTCCCTCATCGGCCGACGGCAGCGGGTTCAAGGCCCTGGCCCATCACATTCACGGTCTGGGGTTGAAGTTCGGCATCCACCTCATGCGCGGGATCCCTCGGCAGGCCGTGGAGAGGAACCTGCCCATCCTCGGCACGGACAAGCACGCGCAAGACATCGCCGACAAGGACCACGTGTGCCTGTGGAACGCCGACAACTACGGCGTCGACATGGCCAAGCCGGGGGCGCAGGCCTACTACGACTCCGTGTTCGCCATGCTGGCGGCGTGGGGGGTGGACTACGTCAAGGTCGATGACCTCAGCCGTCCCACCTTTCAGAACATGCCCGAGCTGCAGGCCATCCGCCGCGCCATCGACAAGACCGGCCGACCCATGGTGCTCTCACTGTCGCCCGGAGCCACCGACATCAAGGCCGCGCAGCAGGTGGCGGCCAACGCCAATCTCTGGCGCATCAGCGACGATTTCTGGGATCGCTGGTTCTCGCTGCGCGATCAGTTCTGGCGCCTCGCCATGTGGAACCCGCACCGCCGCCCGGGTGCCTGGCCCGACGCCGACATGCTCCCGCTCGGCACCTTGGTGCTGGGGACGCGCCAGACGCGCTTCACACCCGACGAGCAGATCACCGTCATGACCCTGTGGTCGATCGCCCGCGCGCCCCTCATGCACGGCGGGGACCTGACCGAGAGCGACGACCTCACCCTCTCGCTGCTGACCAACGACGAGGTGCTGGCAGTCAACCAGAGGAGTCATGACAACCGCCCGCTCTTCGACCGCGACGGTCTCATCGCCTGGACCGCCAAGGCGGACAACGGCGATACCTATCTCGCGCTCTTCAATGCCCGGGACCGCGTCGCCCTGGACGAGAGCAACGCACGCCAGCCCGCCACCGTCATCACCAGCGCCCCGGACAGCGTCGCGAGCATCGATACCGATCTGCGCGACGGCCACAAGCTCTTCTTGGTGGCCACGCCCGTGCAACGAGGCGACGACACCTTCCAGCCCGTGATGTGGCAGGCCCCGCGCTTCGTGTTCGGCAATGGCAAGGAGCGCCCGCTCAGCGATTTTCCCTGGACCCACGCCGAGGCTCAGTGGGACAGCGCCGCCTTCAAGGACGGTGCGGCCGCCAAGGATCTGCACGCCCAGGCCGCCGCCATCGTCGAGTTCGCCATCCCCGCGGGAGCGACGCGCTTCAAAGCGACCGCTCGATTCCTTCAACAAGATGGCAAGTCCCCCAGCCAGGTCCGCATCCTCACCGTGGTGGGGACCAGCCGCAACGAGGACACACGCCCCGGCCTTCCCGTCGAGGTCGCGCTCGCCGACCTGGGCTTCACCGGCGAGGTCAAGCTCCGCGATCTATGGACGCACACCGCGGCGGGCACGGCCCAGGGCCAGTTCAGCGCGGTGGTCCCCTTCCACGGCGCAAGGCTCTTCCGCCTGAGCTCTCAGTAGCGCAGCTCAGGGATCGGTCGGGCTGGCGCCTGGCTCGACAGTTCGAGCATCGCGCTTCGCAGCCCCTTGGATTCGGCAGTCAGCTTGATGGTGCCGCTGTCGTGGGTCGCTTGCACGATGACCTGGGCCAGGCCCGAGAACACACGACGCCGCCACGGACCCGCGGGCGTTTCCCCGATGAGGCGCAGGTGCACGCCCTTGTTGATGCCGGCGGCGTGGCCCCAATTGGCCAGGCTGACCGCCACCACGTTCTCGCCGGGGCGCAGGGCCGCCTTGACGTCGTAGAGCGAAGGGCCCCGCGCATCGCCGGCGCGGCCGAGCTTGCGGCCGTTGACGAAGACCGTCACGCCGCCATCGATCTTACTGAACCACAGCTCGATCCCAGCGGCGGCCAGATCCGTAGCCGACAGGCTGAAACGGCCGCGAAACACCGCTTTCTCGTTCAAGCCCAGCGGACCGCTCTCGCTGCGCACGTCGGCCTTGGCCCACCTGGAATCGTCGAACTTGGCCTCCACCTCGGGCAGGCTGGGCGCGTAGGCGTTGTCGATCTTGTGCCAGCGCCAATCGTCCACCACCCGCGTGCGCACGCTCGGCACGGCGATGAATTTGTCGGGTTCGTGCGAGCTGGGATCACCGTTGCCCACGCCGATGATGCGACCCGGGCCCATGATGGTGAAGGCGATGTCGTGGTTCGCGGTCGGGATGCGCCGCCCCTTGTCGTCGCTGACCGAGACCGACACCAGCGCCACGTCTCGCCCATCGGCGTCCAGGGTCGAGCGATGCGCGCTCATCTCGACCAGGGCCGCCGCCCCCGTGGTCTCCACCCTGGCCTCGGCCACGGGTTGTCCTGCGCGGGTGCCCTTGGCCAGCAGCGTGCCCGGGCGATAGGCCACCCTCCAGCTCGGCTCGACGAAGCCCTGCCTGGCCTTCTTCCCCAGACTCTTGCCGTCGAGGAACAGCTCGACCTCGTCGCAGTTGCTGAGAGCCCGCACATCGATCTCCTGCCCTTCCTGGCCCGGCCAATTCCAGTGCGGCACGAGGTGCAGCACCGGCTTGTCGCTCCACCAAGCCTGGTAGTTCCAAAAATTGTCCTTGGGGAAGCCGCAGGTATCCAGGATGCCGAAGTGCGAGCTCGTGCACGGCCAACTGTAGGGGGTGGGCTCGCCCCGGTAGTCGAACCCCGTCCACACGAAGCCACCTGACAGCCAGGGGCGCGTGCTGAAGAAGCCGACCCACTGCTTGGCCGTGTTGCCCCACGAGGGTGCGTTGTCGTCGTAGGCGCTGACGTAGCCGCGTGCAGGATCGTTGCTGTAGATGCCGCGCGTGGAGACGGTGCTGCCCTGCTCGGTGCCCAGGTTGGGCTGGCGCGGGTGGGCGGCGTGGTAGGCGTCCATGTTCTGCGCGGCGAGGTTGTAGTTCCACCCGCGCACCTCGATGACCTTGTTGATGCCGCTGTGCTCGTTGCCCATGGGGGCGGCGTAGGTGACAGGCCGGCTGGGATCCAACCGTTTCACCAGGTCTTGCATCGCCGTCGCCACCTGGCCACCCGACTCGGCCGCTTGCACCGCCCATTCCTCATTGGCCACCGACCACATGACCACGCTGGGGTGATTGCGGTCGCGGCGCACCAGCGCCTCCAGCCGCCGCAGGTTCTGGCTATCGCTGCCCAGCAGGCGGTTCTCGTCCATGACCAGCATGCCCAGGCGATCGCAGGCCGCCAGCAGCTCGGGCGTGGGCGGGTTGTGGGCGCTGCGGTAGGCGTTGCTGCCTATCTCTTTCAGCTTGGCGATGCGGAAGTCCTGCAGGCCGTCGGGCAGCGCCACCCCGACCCCCGCGTGATCCTGGTGATTGGCCGTGCCCTTGATGACATAGGGCTTGCCGTTCAACAGGAACCCCTTGTCGGCGTCGAAGGCCACGGTGCGGATACCGAAGGTGGTCTCCACCTGGTCCACCAACTTGCCCGCGTTCTTCACCTCGGTTCGCAGGCGGTAGAGCCGGGGCGTCTCGGGCGACCACAGCTCGGGTACGCCAACCCGCACGCTTCGTTCGATCTCCCCTTCCGCGCCGGCGCCGACCTTGGCCGAACCTTGCGCCTTGGCCACCGGCTTGCCGTCCGGCGCCAGCACCGTCCAGACCACGGTGGCGTTGGCAGGCTCTCGACCGGCGTTGTGCAAGCGGGTTTGCAGGCGCAGCTCCGCGGGACCCACCGGCAGGTTGTTCTTGAATCGGCTCCACACGAACACGCCGTCGGGCGCGACCGCCAGGGGCGCGGTCTTCGACAACCAGACATGCCGGTAGATGCCGGCCCCCTCGTACCACCAGCCCTCGGCGCGCGTGGCGTCGACGCGAACCGCGATTAGGTTCTGGCCGCCGAGGTTGGCCACATCGGTGATGTCATAGCGGAAACCGCTGTAGCCGCTCTCGTGATGGCCGACCAGCCAGCCGTTGACGAACACGAGGCTGTCGCGAAACACACCGTCGAATTCCAGCCAGATTCGCCGCCCGGCATCGGACTTGGGCAGCTCGAAAGTACGGCGATACCAGCCTACGCTGTTGTGGGGATGACTCTCGCCCACCGGGCGAAAGCCGTGACTGCCGTCGGCCTTGCGCTCGAAGGGCAACTCGTTCGCCCAGTCGTGCGGCACATCCACGCGCCGCCAACTGGCCTCGCTGAAGTCGGGGCTGGCCGGTCCATAGCTGCTGCCCGCCTTGCCCAGGGACTGGCCGGTCGACCATTCGTCGCCCAGATGGAAGCGCCACCCGAAGTCGGCCAACAGGCGCTCCCGCGGACTGGGATCGGCGGCAAAGACCGGCGCGGTGAGCAGACAGGACCACAGAGAGAACAGGAAAATTGGGTATCTCATGGCAGCTCAACGACCTTCCTATCACAACGGCCCACCGGAGGTCGCAAGGCCGCGGTCCCATCGCAACTTGATTGCGACCGTCGGGCGACGATGTGTTCTCTGTGGTTAATCCGTTCTGCTTCCCGCCAACCCCGCGTATCATGCGTTGCCATGCACGCACGAATCCTCTCTCTGCCGCTCATCTCCCTTCTGGTTGGTTGCCTCACTCCGCCGCAAGCGGCGCCCGCGCCGGTAACGCCGCTGCCACCAGCCCCGGTCGCCGCGCCCGCGCCGGAGCCGCCGGCTCCCACACCCGTCAAGCTGGCGCAGCCCATCCCCTACGACTGGAAGAGCGTCCAGATCCTGGGCGGCGGCTTCGTCACCGGCGTCGTGTATCACCCGAGCGAGCCTGACCTGGTCTACGCGCGCACCGACATCGGCGGCGCCTACCGCCACTCGGACGAGGCCAAGGCCTGGGTTCCGCTGCTCGACATGCTCCCGCGCGACGAGCTTCATTACTGGGGCGTGGAGAGCCTGGCGCTCGATCCCACGGATGCCAACAAGGTCTACCTGGCGTGCGGCATGTACTCGGCCGACTGGGCCCCCACGGGCGCCTTCCTGCGCTCCAGCGATCGCGGCAAGACCTGGCAGATTTCGCCGGTGACCTTCAAGCTCGGCGGGAACGAGAACGGCCGCTCCAACGGCGAGCGCCTGATGGTGGACCCCCACCATCCCAGCACGCTGTTCTTCGGCTCGCGCAAGGACGGGCTCTTCACCAGCAAGGATTCGGGCGTGACCTGGCAGCCGGTGGCGGGCTTTCCCAAGGTGAGCGATTCGTTTGGTAACGGCATCGCCTTCGTGGTGTTCGACGCGGCTAGCGGCAAGAAGGGGTCGCCCACGCCTCATCTGTATGCCGGCGTGAGCAAGACCGACGTGAGCCTGTACGAGAGCAAGGACGCGGGCGCCACCTGGCAGCCCGTCGCCAAGCAGCCCACCGGTCTTCTGCCCAGCCATGGCGACATCGACGGCAAGCGCATCCTTTACGTCACCTATGGCAATCACCCCGGCCCCAACGAGGTCACCGACGGCGCGGTTCACAAGCTGGACATCGCCAAGGGCAAGTGGACCAACATCACGCCCAAGAAGCCCGAAGGCGAGGACAAGTTCGGCTACGGCGGGTTGGGCCTCGACCGTCGCAAGCCAGGCACGCTGGTGGTTTCGACCCTCGATCGTTGGGTCAAGACCGACGAGATCTTCCGCACCACCAACGGCGGCAAGACCTGGACCAAGGTGGGCTCACGCGCGCAGTGGAACGCCAACGGCGCCGCCTACCTGACCATCGGCAAGGCCGAGGTCAAGGCCCCGCACTGGATGGGCGACATCGACATCGATCCCACGAACTCGGATCGCGCCATGTTCGTCACCGGCGCCGGCATCTTCGCCACGCACAACCTGACCCAAGCCGACAAGGACAAGCCCACCGAGTGGAAGTTCTGGAACCGTGGCCTGGAGGAGACCGCGGTGCTGGCCCTCTCGAGCCCGCCCGAAGGGGCGCACCTGTTGTCGGGCGTGGGCGACATCTGCGGCTTCCGTCACGACGATCTGGACGTGGCACCCAAGCAGGGCGCGTACCTGACCCCGGCGTGCAGCGGCACCAGCGGCATCGACTTCGCGCAGAAGCAACCCAGCTTCGTGGCCCGCGTGGGCACGGTGTGGGACTGGAACCCCGGCGCCCACGGCGCCTTCTCCACCGACGGCGGCACCACCTGGACCGGCTTTGCCGCCGAGCCCGAGGCCGGCAAGCGCGGCGGCCGCGTGGCGGTGAGCGCCGACGGCAGCACCATCCTGTGGACCCTGCGCCAAGCCCAAGCCGTGATCTCCACCGATCGAGGCGCCACCTGGAAGCCGGCCCAGGGACTCCCCGAGGGCGCCAAGATCTCCGAGTGGGCCAACGTGGACATCCAGCCCGCCGCCGACCGCGTGAACGCCAACAAGCTCTACGTGCTCGACGCCATGAACGGCACGGTCTACCGCAGCCAAGACAAGGGCGTGTCGTTCAAGGAGACTGAAACCTCGCTGCCCACCCGAGGCGAATGGGAGCTGGCGACCTCGTCCATCGTCGCCGTCCCCGGACACGAGGGCCATGTCTGGATCACCACCGGCAAGGGGCTGCATCGCTCGACCGACTCGGCCCAGACCTTCACGCCCGTCGCGGGCATCCAAGAGGCCTACGCCGTCGGGTTCGGCAAGCCGATGGCCAACGCCAAGTACCCCGCCATCTACCTGTTGGGCAAGATGGGCGGCAAGAAGGCCGTCTTCCGCTCCGATGACGAGGGCAAGACCTTCGCCCGCATCAACGACGACGACCATCAATACGCTGGCGCCAGCCACATCGCGGGCGATCCGCGCGTCGAGGGTCGCGTCTATCTGGGCACCGGCGGCCGCGGCATTCTGTACGGCACGCCGAAGTAGCTACTTGGCGGTGAGCAGACCGAGCTGCCAGGGGATGGCGTTGTAGTCCGAGGTTTTCGAGCCGGGCGGAAAGCCCTGGTAGATGTACTGCAGGTGCGCGCCGTCGATGACCATGGTTTCGTCGTAGCCGTCGCGCACCATCTCGCCGTGGCTGATGTCGTCGCTCCAGGGCGCGCCGGTGAAGGCGACGTTGCGGGCGCCGGCGAAGGGCGCGTGGGCGTCGTCGTGCAGAACGGTCCACGGACCCTCCAACGTGTCCGCGGTCCATGAGCGGAAATAGCGACGATGGTTCGAGCTCTTGTCGAAGGCCTCGACCAGCGCCAGGTACTTGTCGCTGCCCTTGATCTTGTAGACGTTGCACGCCTCGAACAGGCGGCCGGCCTCGCTGTCCTCCATCACCACCACGGGCTCGCCGAAGCCGCGCGGGAAGCGGTCGAGGGGCGTCTTGCTCTTGTAGAAGCGACCATGGTCGTTGGAGAAAAACAGGTGGCAGTCCTGGGCATCGCAGATCACCCAGAAGTCCAGGCCGCCGTTGTCGTCGATGATCTTGGGCGTGCGCGGATAGAAGGGCATGGGCGGCGTCCACTTGGTGGGATCGGTGGGATCCTCCGAGGTGGCGTACATGGGCGGGCCCGACTGGAACACCAGGTACCACAGCTTCTTGGGCGAAAAGTAGAAGAGCTGCGGCGCCGCCACGTAGCCCTCGAAGCCCGGCGTCTTCTTCATGGGATAGAAGGCGGCCTTGGGTGCGTCAGCCCAATCGGCGAACGACAGGTGGACCATGCCGTAGATCCCCCCACGCGCCACCGAGCTGGCGTACACGTGAAAGCGATCATTGAAGCGGACGATGGTGGGGTCCTTGATCGCGACGATGTCCAACCCGTCGACCATCTTGGGGACGATGATCGGCTCGCTGGAATTCCACGAAAAGCTGCCAGGCAACCCCAGCACCTGCCGCACCTTCACCGGCGCGGCGGGAACGATCGCGGCCACCGGTGCAGGGGTCGCCCCCACCTGGGCGGTCAAGGGCGCCGACTGCGTGGGCGGCCGGAGACATGACGTGGAAAGCGCGCCGAGGACAAGCAGGCCAACGACGTGGCCGATGCGAGGACTGCGTGTTGTCGCCATGGCCCCTCTTATAACCGCAAGGGTGCTGTGTCGGCGGTCAAACCGCTGGCCTCCCATTGGCGGCGTTCTATGTGCTCTCAGCCGCGAAACCTTCTGCGTGTTGTGCGCCTTCGTGCACTTTGCGGTGAAACCTTCCGACTCTTGCACCAGCGTGGGAATATGCCGCCTTCAAGGAGATCCCATGCGCCAAACCACCGCGTGCCTTATGCTGCTTGCCGCTGGCTGCGCCAGCACACCCGCCACAGCCCCCGCACCCACCATGGCTCCGCCCCCTGCCCGGCCGCATGTCGAACGCCTGTCCGATGGCATGCTCGTACACGTGGGCGACGGGCTGCTGAAGCTGGAGGTCTGCGCCAGCGACGTCATCCGGGTCGCATACTCCAGGGATCGCGCCTTCTTCGATCGCAAGAACCTGGCCTCCCAGCCGCGACAGTGCGGCGGCGCCAGGTTCCAGGTGAGCGAGGACCAGGGCAGCGCAAGCGTGGCCACCGAACAAGTCCACGCGCGCGTGGAGCTCGCCAGCGGCCGCGTGGCGTTCTTTGACAGCAAAGGTGCCCCCCTTCTCGAGGAGAAAGGCCGTCTCCTGATGCCCGCTATGGTGCAAGGCGAGTACACCAACCACGCGCACCAGGAATGGCTGCCCGCCGACGAGGCCCTGTACGGGTTGGGCGAGAACCAGTCGGGCCTGCACAACCTCAAGGGCTACGACCTGGACCTGTGGCAGCACAACGGCACCATCGTGATCCCCTTCCTGGTCTCCAGCCGCGGCTGGGGCATCTACTGGGACAACACCTCGTTCACGCGCTTCGGCGACCTGCGGGAATTCTTGCCCATCCCGGCCGAGCGCCTCTACGACAAGAACGGCAAGCGCGGTGGCTTCACCGGACAGTACTTCAGCGGCGCCAAGTTCGAGCGCCTGGTGGGCGAACGCGTGGATCGCGTGATCGACATCGCCCTGGGCAAAGCCGAGAAGAAGTCCAACCCGATCATCTTCCCCGGCCTGCCCAAGGGCCCGGCCAGCGTGCGCTGGATCGGCGAGGTCGAACCCGAGATCACGGGCGAGTATCTGCTGCAGACCTTCTCGAACGGCGACATCAAGCTGTGGGTCGACGACCAACTGGTGGCCAACCACTGGCGGCAGAACTGGCTGCCCTGGAAAGAGCTGGTCAAGGTGCGGCTCGAGGCGGGCAAGCGCCACAAGCTGCGCATCGAATGGGTGAAGGAAGAGGGCCAGGAGACGGTGCAGCTTCTGTGGAAAACCCCGGGCCACAACCCCGCGCCCACCTCGCTGTGGTCCGAGGTGGCAGACGGCGTCGACTACTACGTGGTGTACGGACCCGAGATCGATCGGGTGGTCGCCGGCTACCGGCGCATCACGGGACAGGCCCCCATGCCGCCCCGTTGGGCCATGGGTCTGTGGCAGAGCCGCCAGCGCTACGAGACCGCCAAGCAGAGCCTGGATGCCGTCGAGGGTTTCCGCCTGCGCAAGATCCCCTTCGACACCATCGTGCAGGACTGGTTCTACTGGAAAAAGAACGCCTGGGGCTCGCACGAATTCGACAAGGCGCGCTTCCCTGACCCCGACGGTTGGGTCAAGAAGATCCACGACCAGCACGCCCGCCTGATGATCTCGGTGTGGGGCAAGTTCTACCCGGGCACCGCCAACTTCGAGGCGATGCGTTTGCAGGGCTTCCTCTACCAGCGCAACCTGAGCGAGGGCCTGCGCGACTGGGTGGGCGACGGCGGCTACCCCTACACCTTCTACGACGCCTTCAACCCCGCGGCCGGCAAGCTGTTCTGGGACCAGATCAACAAGGCGCTGTTCAGCAAGAAGATGGATGCCTGGTGGCTCGACGCCACCGAGGTCGACCTGCTGCCGGCGCCCACGCTGGAAGGACAGCGCGCCTACATGCACCCCACCGCGCTCGGCTCGGGCGCGCGCATGCTCAACGCCTTTTCGCTCTACAACAGCAAGAGCGTGTACGAGGGCCAGCGCGCCGCCGCGCCTGATCAGCGCGTGTTCATCCTGACCCGCTCGGCCTTCGCCGGGCAGCAGCGCTACGGGGCGGCGGTGTGGTCGGGTGACGTCACCTCGACCTGGACGGCCATGCGCCAGCAGATCCCGGCCGGGCTGGCCATGTCGGTCTCCGGCGTGCCCTACTGGACCATGGACATCGGCGGCTTCTCGGTGCCCGCGCGCTTCTCCGCCAAGAAGCCCAGCAAGGACGACGTCGAGGAATGGCGCGAGCTGAACGCGCGCTGGTTCCAGTTCGGCACCTTCGTCCCGTTGCTGCGCGTGCACGGCGAGGCTCCCAAGCGCGAGATGTGGGAGATGGGTGGCGAGAAGCACCCCGCCTACCAGACCCAACTCAAGTTCGATCGCATCCGCTACCGCCTGCTGCCCTACATCTACTCGCTGGCCGGCGAGGTCACCCACCTGAGCGGCACCATCATGCGGCCGCTGGTGATGGACTTCCGCAGCGACAGCCGCGCCCTGCCGATCAGCGACGAGTACCTGTTCGGACCTGCTTTCCTGGTCAGCCCGGTCACCACCTACAAGACGCGCAGCCGCCCGGTGTACCTGCCGGGCACCGTAATGTGGTTCGACCTGTGGACCGGCGCGCCCTATGGCGGCGGCCAGATCCTGGAAGCGGACGCGCCTTACGAGTCCATGCCCGTGCACGTGCGTGCCGGATCCATCATCCCGATGGGCCCCGAGCTGCAGTACACCGACGAGAAGCCCGCCGACCCCATCACCCTGTGGATCTACGCCGGGGCGGATGGGGCGTTCACGCTCTACGAAGACGACGGCCTCAGCTACGGCTACGAGAGGGGCGCCCGCGCCATCATTCCCCTGCGCTGGAACGACAGCGCCCGCACCCTCAGCATCGGCAAGCGCGAGGGCGAGTTCCCCGGCATGCTCAAGCAGCGCACCTTCCAAGTCGTGCTGGTGACCAAGGACAAGCCGCTCGGCTTCACCTTCGACCCCAAGCCCGACCAGACGATCCGCTACGAGGGCAACGCGGTCGACGTGAAGCTGTAGAGGCAGGCGGAAGGATCGCCCCCGACGGGATCTTCGCGGCTTGCCGGCGGGATTCTGCCCGCTAGCTGCAGATCTTGGTGGCGGTCAGGCAGGTCTTGCCGGTGGGGCATTCGGTATTCTTCGTACACGAGATGCCGCACATCATGCCGGGAACCTGGCAGGTCTCCGGGGCGGTGCAGTCGGCGCTGGTGTTGCACGACTTCAAACCTGGGACCTCCACCAGGAACTCCATGTCGGAGCGCAGCCTCATCTCGGCCTGTCCCGAACCGACCACCGTCTTGGCGGTGAAGACGCGCGTGATCTCCGCCTTGGGGAAACCCGTCACGCCCAAATCGATCAGCTCCTTGATGAGCTTGCCCGAGACCTTCAGTGTGCCGGTATCGGCAGACTCGCAGACCAGGCGCCCCTTGCTCCCACCGTGGTGGCTCAGGTCGAGCTCGAGCCCGATGCGCGCCTCGGCCACAGTCCCAGGCGTCCAGGTCAGAGTGAAGTCCTTGCCGCTCTCGATGGCGACGGTGGCATTGCCCACCGCCAGCGGGGCGATACACTGACCGGCGATGCTGAAGGCCGGGAACTCGCCCGCACCGATGGCATCGAGGCGAATCGCGCCACCCACGGTACAGGGAGGCACGGGAAGAATCTCGCCGCAGAGATAGTTGGTGCCCACGGCGGTGGTGATGGGGGTGAGCTCGAGGGGCTTGGCGCCGCTCGGCGGGTTCAGACCGGTCAGGGTGACCTTCCCGACCGAATGACTCGAAGGAGGCGTAAGACACAGGTTGTCGGCCACGCACACCATGGGCGAGGCACAGGATTCGCAGAACGGAACCCGTGGAATGTAGAGCGAGCAGTCGCCCTCGGTGTCCTTCTTCTCCCAAAGCACGAGCTCGGTCGGCGTCCCGTCGCGCATGATACCAGTGATGTCGGTGTAGGACGCGGCGGGGCTCGAGCCCTGAACATAGTGGAGCTCGAAGACGCCGAAGGGTGCTGATGTGCCGGGAGCCGTCGAACCGCCCCCATCCCCAACCGGAGCGCCATCGGAGCCGCCGGATGCTGAAGCATCCGCAGGGCCGTCAAGACCGCCGTCCGCTTCCGCGCTTGTCGGCCCCGTCGAAGAGATGCCGCCTTTGCCGCCTGTGCCGATGGTTCCACCGACGCCTGCGGTCCCTCTCGTCCCGCTGCTGGCCACGCCTCCGAGCGGGTTGACGCTCCAGGTGCCGCCGCCCGTTCCGCCAGCACCGCCGTCGGTCGCGGGCGCGTCGGGGCTCTGGGTAGATGAGGTCGAGACATCGGTGGCGTCCTGGGCGGAGAGGTCGCGCGCGAGCTGGGCGTCCAGCGCCGGCTGCGCGCCATCGCCTTCCGCCTGCTTCTGGGAAACCGCGCATGCGCCTTGGGTGCCCAGCAGAACCCACAGCACAAGAGAGACATCCATCCAAGACATGGCGATCAAGCGACTTCGCATGACGTCAGATTAGGGGTCGAGTCCAGGAGCAGCAATACCCGGCGTGCCACTACCAGGGGTTCGAGTGATCTCGATCACGGACGTGAAAAGAACCCTCAGAATTCCTACGCGCCAAGCAGCCCGTTAAAGACAATGCCTCCCCTAGCCTAGGTCGGCAGCACGCCTCGTGAACGGGTTCGGTCGAGCGAGTCCAGGCATTTGCTTGGTGACGAGCGGTCCCCGACGGATTACGATTCGCCCGACAAAAATGAACCTGATTCACGCATGCATGGCCTTCACGATCGGCTTGACCATCGCGGCTTGCGACACGGGGAACGGTTCCCGAAGAAGCGACGGTTCCGCGCTGGCCGATGGCACCACCGCCGTTGCCGGGTCCCAGGACGCGGGCGGTTTGGGCGAGGCTGACGGGGCCAACCCCGCCGACGCTCCCCTCGAAACTGGCGGCTCGCATGGACCGGCCGATTTCAGCGAGTGTTTTGGCGCGAGCCAGAACGTTCGGGATTGCGACTCGGTGTGCGCGGCGACAAGGCAAATCTGCGTCGCTCGCGGCTGCGCTATTGACAGCGCTGGCAACGGCATCACCTTTCGCGGATTCAAGACCGGATTTCAATGCAAGTCTGAAGGCTCCACCGTGAGGTCCAGAGGCGCGTGCAGCGACTCTTTCCCTTGGGACGGCACGAACTTCATGGTCGTCCGTTGCTGCTGTGCCGACGTCGTGCCCTAAACGGAGTTACGGGGCCAACGGCGGTCAGGACTTCGACCCTGCCGTCGCTCGACCCCGTGCCAGGGCCTGCTCCTACTTCGGATCGCCGTAGATGATACCGCGGCCGCCGGTGCCGATGTAGACCCGGCCGGGCACGCGCGGGTCGCCGATGATGACGTTGCAGAAGCCCCAGTTGTGCTTGTCGTCGTTGATGCGCACCCAGGTACGGGCGGCGTCGTCGGAGCGGAAGAAGCCCTCCACGTCGCCCACCTTGCCGATGAGGAACATGGCCGGGTACTTCTTGCCTTCCATCGCCTTGCCGAAGCCGATGTGGTGGGCCGCGACCACGCTCTCCACGGTCTCGTAGGACTTGCCTGAATCGGTGGAGTGGTTGAGCTCCTTGCCCGTGGTCACCCACACATCGCCTTCGATCCCCGGAACGGCCGCCGCCGACGACGAGCTGAACTCGTAGTCCGCCATATTGGGCAGACCGCTCGACGAAGCGGTGAAGCGCGCGCCGCCGTCCTCGCTATAGAAGGCCTGACCACCCTTGGCGTCCAGCACGTAGACCTTCTTGGGGTTCACGCGATCGGCGGCGATGCGCATGTAGGCGGGCGCCCAGTCGGCGGTCTCTTCGACCTCGGGCAAGCCCTCGCAGGGGGTCCAGGTGGCGCCGTTGTCTTTCGAGAAGACCACCTCGCCGTTCTTGGGCGCGTACAGCACGGTCGAGCCGTCGGCGGTCACCGCCACGTTGCCCGCGCCCTTGCCCTTCTTGGGTTGGGTCTTGAAGGCCGTCCAGGTCTTGCCACCATCCAGCGAGACGCCGCCCCACTGCTTGTCCACCCAACCGGGCCACCCCACGCGCGCGACCACATCGGGCTTGCCCCAGGCGATGTCGATGCCCGTGCCCGAGCCGCAGATGGGGTTGTTGAACATGCCGGCGGCGGTCGGCTTGCCGAGATCGTCGTGACGGAAACCGCACAGGTCGCCCATCGCGCTCAACAAGGGCGGGCCCGCCGGTGGACTCACCAGGGAGTTGATCACCGTCTCTTCCAGACCGCGATCCAGGAAGGTCCAACGGGTGGGCTTGTCCTTGTCCGCCTCATCCGCGTTTTCGCTGGCCCAGATCCCCTGGCCCGTCACGTACATGGCGCGCGCCGGGTTGAAGGGATCGATGTCGATGTCGCCCATCCAGCCGCGGCCGATGGGCTCGTCCTTGTGCCAGGTGAGGTACTTGGCGCCGTCGTCGTCACGCACCACCTTGGGGAAGAGCGCCTTCCAGGTCTTGCCGCCGTCGTGGCTGCGGAAAACCTCGTCGCCCTTGCTCCAGCGATCGATGGTGCTGACCATGACCACGCCGGGCTTGCTGGCGCTGACCGACAAGCCGCCGTAGCCGAACTTGTCGTCTTCCTTGGGGGCGAGAGGCGTGATGTTGGTGAACTTCTCTTTCTTAGGCTCGTACTTCCACACGGCGCCGTTGGACACGCCGTTGGGGCCTGGGAGATCGCCGTAGCTCATGTACATGGTCCCCGTCGCGTCGAGCTCGGCGTGGGTGATCATCGCGGCGGTGGGCTGTTTGGGAACCAGCGCCCAGGTCTCGCCCGCGTCGCGGCTGCGGTACAGGCTGCCGTCCTTGTTGGACACGCAGGCATAGATGACCGGCGTGGGCTTGTCCTTGCTGCCACTGGCCTTGTCGAAGAACACGAGGGGGATGCCGTTGCCGTTGCCGCTGTCCTTGGCCGTGAAGCCCTTGACCTGGTCGAAGTCCACGCCGCCGTTGCTGCTCTTCCACAGGCCGTTCTTGCGCGAGCCGAAGTAGATGATGTCGGGCTTGTGCGGATCGATGGCCAGGCGCTCGCCGTTGGCTCGACCTTCCTCGTTGCCGCCCATCTTGAGGGGCAAGTCGGTGCGCTCCCAGGTATTGCCGCGATCCTTGGAACGCAGGATCGAGCCGTAGCCCGCCCACGAGCCCGTGTACATGCCGACCGCGATGTACACCTTGTTGGCGTCCACTGGATCCGCGGCCAGGCTCTCGATGCCCAACATGTCCGACTTGCGTGCGGCGTCGTCGTTGAGCGGGATCCAGGTCTTGTCCGCGGGATTGAAGCGGTAGGCGCCGCCCACGTCGGTGCGGGCGTAGATCAGATCCTTTTCCACCGGGCTGAAGATGACGCCGGTGACGAAGCCGCCGCCCAGAATCACCACGTTCTTCCAGTCGTAGGCCGCGCTGCCGGCCAAGGCGTTGGGCGCGGGTTCAGAAGACGCTGCCGCCACGATGGCGGCGCCCGGCGCGGGCGCGGTCTCCACGCACTTGCAGACGCCGCAGCCGTGTTGGGCCAGCGCCGTCGCGATCAAAGCCGAGGGGACAGCCCACTTCATCTTGTTGGCCATGGTCAAGGTCTCCTACTTCTTCTCGACGGCGATATCGTCAAGGTAGATGTCGAACTTCTTGCTGCCGCCACTCCAGGTCCCCATGCGCACCTCCCAGAAGGACTGCGGATCGAACTTGGCGCCCGAGCCCTTGCGGAAGGTGGCCAAGGGAATGGAGACCAGGTGCCACTTGCCGTCGAGGAAACCCTTGGCGTACTTCTCGAGAGGCACGGAGGCGGTTTCGTACTTGTTGGCGTTGGCGCTGCACCCGAGGCGCACGGTCACCGAACCCGATTCCGGGGCTTCTTCGGGAGTCTTGGCCTCCACGCGAATCTGGAAGGTGAAGTGGGTGTAGGGAGTCAGATCGTACCCTGCGTTGTCCGGCCACCATCCGAACAGGTTCCAGCCAAAGCCGATGAACTCGGAGCCCTCGCCGTGGAACCTGAGACCGGTGCTGCCGTCGATTCCGCTGCCCGGCTCTGGTTCCAGTCTGGTCTTGCTGCCGCTCTTCTCGTCCGGCGCCGTCCACCCCTTGGCGCCGGCCCCTTGCCCGTCACCGTCCCAGAACACCAGCTTGCTGCCCACCGGCACCGGCTCCGCGGTGCTGGAGGCATTCGCACCCGCCCCGACCAGGCCCGGAGGCGGGCCGCAGGGTGGACAGAGACATCCGGCCGTGCCCAGGGAAGCCGCGGCCAACAACCCGAGGGTGGCGCAAAGCGAGTGCGAATGGTGCTTCATGGCGATGGATCTCCGGGGGGTTCCGTTGGGGAGCTAGGGAATGAACTGGAGATCGTCGATGACGATGTCCACCGGGTAGGCCGCGCCGCTGCCGGTCCACGGGAATGACCACCAGACGGACGTGAGCTCGCTGGGATTGACCGAGGCATTGGGGCTGCCGCCCGTGAGCTTGGCCCAGGTCACCTCCTGCACCACCGGCGTCGCCGTGACGGGAAGCGTGACCTTGGGATCCTCGCAACCCGGGTGATAGTACTGATTCTGGGTGTTGGACGTGGGCGTGCAGCGTCCGGCGTCGGTTTCCTTGGCCGTGTCCTTGCCGTTTTGCTTCAGCCAGGTCCAAGTCGTCGTGTTGCCGACAGTCCCCGCACCGAAGGTGATCTGGCTCCCCTGAGCGATGGTGCCCGAGATGGTGAAGCGAATCCCCTTGTACATGGAGGCGTCGATGCGGTTGCAGGAATCGAAGTAGAGACCGATGCCGGAGTAGTCACCGACGTTTCCCGTGACGTGGTAGTTGTTTCCCGTGACATCAACCGTCAGCGGATAGGATCCCGAGTTCGGGTAGTAGGCCTCGCCGCCGTTCCCCAAGTTGGAGAAGCGAACCTCGGTGAGGCTGGCGCCCGGCGCGGCCGGATCGTAGGTGAAGTCAGTGATGACCTGCTGGGGAGCGGGACACAGGATGCCGTCCCCACCCGTCGTCGTGCCGGTCGTGCCCGCCGCGCCGATCGGGCCCGCGTCGGCGACCGGGGCTACGACGCCGCCGGTACCACCCGTGCCATCGTCGGTGGCCTCCGAGGTCGTGCACGCGCCAAGCCCGAACGCGCAAAGCGCCGCGAGCAAAGTCTTCTCCATCTTCCATTTACTATGCATGAGATCGCTCCCTTTCTGTCGGTTGGGCCACGACGAGGGTCGGTATCGCCGAAGACCTTTCGTTTCTCTCGAAATCGTAGCTACTTCGCCTTCTCACGATAGAAGGACAGCTTGGTCATCCACAGGTTCATCTGGGCCGCCTTGGCCATGCGCATGGTGAGGTTGCGCAGGCTGTGGGTCAGGAGCATCGTGCCGTTGTCCACGGGGCCTGCATCCGGGGCCGAGAACACCGCATTGGGGACGCGGTTGGGCGTGGCGCTCTGCTTGAACTGGCTCCAGGGGATCGTGTGCAGGCGCCACTCGCTGGTCAGACCGTTCACCAGGGCGGAGTAACCGTTGCCGCACTCGTCGGGATAGGCCGCGCGCGAGTTGCTGCTGCCGGTGATGGGCGTCCCGGTTCCCGGATCGGTGGCGACGACCGTGACAGTGCTCGACTCGCCCTCGACGCCCCCGTCGGTCGGATAGGTCCTGCACTTCGTGTTCGAGGTCTTCTCGTCCAGCTTGTCGACCGAGAAGGTGTTGTCGTCGTCGAGGATGAGCGTGATGGATTTGTTGCCCTTGTCGGGCACGCGCGCCCAGAACGAGATCCCGTCCCACTGCGCGGCATCGCGTCCGCGATCCTTCACGGTGTTGAAGGCCCACATGCCAAAAACGCAGCCCCAGTCGTAGTTGCCGGACACCGTGAACACGCCGGCGTGGGTGCTGCCGCACATGTCCGGCATCGCGGTGCTGGCGATGGTCGCGACACCGGGGGATTTGTCGGCCGATGACCACCACTGCGGCTCGGCGGCAGAGAAGTCGTCAAGCGGCTCGAACTCGTAGGCCTCCTCGGCGGCGCAATCGGGTGGCAGCCCGGTCAAGGTTGGGTAGGCGGTACACGAGAAGACACCGCCCAAGCCCAGGGCCAAGGCCAGCCCGGCACCGGTGCACAGCGCGAGCGAGAGGCGGACGACACGATGACGCGAGGGACGCATGGCAGCTACCACCAGTAGGTTCCCGACAGGGAGATGACGTCCTTGTCCGGGTTCACCGTGGGATCGAGGCGCGGCGGGTACCCGTTCTTGACCAGCACGC
>CAZHUY010000020.1:5125-19812 GCA_964535465.1 uncultured Myxococcales bacterium | reverse complement strand
AGAGGAGGCGCGAGGTGTACATGGTGAAGGCCTGCTTCGAGTCGTCGCCGTGCAGGCGGACGTGGTCGAAGCGACCCGACAGGCCGAACCAGGAGAGCGGCAGGTAGGTGGCCTCGGCGCCACCCTTGATGTTCAGCACGCCGTCACGGTCCGCGTCGTTGCTCTCGATCTTGGTGGCCACGCCGAACAGGCTGATGCGCACGTCGGGGCTCTCGCCCTTATAAAGGTCGCCGAACACCAGGCGCGCGACGCTGACATCGTACTGCGCGCCCACGGTGGTCAACGATCCGTTGCCGCCGCTCTTTTCCCCCAGGTAATTGGCGATCAGCTCGGGGCCGCCGCGCGCGTTGAGGATCTCGATGGCGCCCGACACGGTGGCCGCGTTGGTGGCCTTGGTCCACGAGCCGCCCAGGAACAGGTGTCCCGCGCGTCCGCCCGTGAGGTGCATGTCCGCGCCCAGCACGGTGATGCGGCCGTTGGGCAACTTGCCGCCCCCGTTGACATCGTCCTGCGTCCAGGCCGTCACGTAGTGCAGCCCCAACTTGGCCAGTCCGGCGTAGGCGGCGCCCACGTGGACCTGGTTGACGAAGGTCGAGCCCACGTTGCTGTCGGCGAAGTCGTTCCAGCCCTCGGCGACCATGCCCACCGGCGGGCGACCGAGCTGCCCGCCCAAGCCCTGCTCGAGCACGAGGTGGAAGTTGCCGAGCTGGTAGCCCAAGGTGATGGTCTCGCCGATGGTGTTGGTGCGCGCGATGAGCGGCGTGCCGTAGCGGCCGGCGTCCCAACCGCCCATGGCCCCGTAGCGGCCGTTCATGGCGCCCACCCGCAGCTCGAAGGGGAAGCCGAAGGTCTTGCTCAGGTTGGCGGTCAAGAAAGCATCGCTGACGCCCATCTGTTCGGTGACGTCGTGGTAGCCGGCCGAATCCATGGCGGAGGTGCCCACCAGGATGGCGGTGGCGTACACCGTCTGGTTGCCGTACAGGAAGTTGAGCTGCATCCAGGGCTTGGCCAGCACGCCGGTGTATTCGAACCGCCTGAGATCCTGGGGCACCAGCGGCGGCGTGTGCAGGACCGTGCCACTCTGCCCCGGACCCGGATTGGTGCGCTTGTGCACGCCCACGTAGGTCGGCAGCATCAGGTACCCGTGGAAATCGAAGACGTTGCCCTTGGCGTCCGAGGGCGGCAGGCCGAAGGCCACGTTCGACGGGGTGGGGCTGCGCACCTGCGGATCGCCGGCCTGCAGGCCGAGTCGCGGCAGATCCCTGCTCGGGGCGGCCTCCGCGGCCAGCGCCGATCCGGGCAAGGCGAGCAAGGCCAGAAGGGTGGCCAGAAGCTTCCAGCTTGAGCTACGTGCGAAGGAAACGGTTTTCATCGTCAAACGCTTTCGTTTCAGAAGGTGACGTAACCGCCGACCGCGATGCTGTGGTGGTCGAGCGGCTTGGCCGAATTGAAGTCCGCGGCGTCGCTGAAGAAGCGCCGGCTGTAGATGATCTCGATGCGATCCTGGCTGCCCCAGTTCGAGCGAAAGGCGATCCCGGGATTGAGGCTGTAGACCTCGAAGCGCCGGTGCAGGGGCCGGAGCTGGGCCTGATTGACCGGGTTGGCGATGGTCTCGTCCAGGACGGTGACGTTCAGGTCGGCCTCGCGGCTCTCGCCGTAGCCCTTGAAGGTCAGGAAGACATGCTTGGAGAACTTGTAGTCGGTCTCCAGCCCGAAGAAGTACCCGGTGGCGTCCTTGAACAAGGGGTCGTCCGTCTCCACCGTGCGGGTCAGCATGCCCGCGATGCGCACATCCAGGCCCGGGGCGTTGTTGGTGAAGCTGCGCGGGTACCAAAGAATGGTCGCGACGTTGAAGTCCCACTCGAACCCCACCACGGCCACCTTGCCGCTCCCGTTGCTGTTGGCGCCCAGGTACTTGTTGATCATGTCACCGGCGCCCTTGGTGTAGTCCACCGCCCACCAGGTACCGTCGCCGACGCTGAAGGCCTTGCGGAAATCGTAGAGACCGCCGGTGATCCCCAGGTGCCCGTACGGCGCGGGATCCCACTGAATTTCGGCCAGGTAGGTATCCATGCGACCGTCGGAATGGTCGTCGGTCCGCAGGCTGTTCTGCAGCTTGGTGCGCTCATCCACGCCGTAGGCGGAGACGTAGTGCAGAAGAAGGTGCAGCTGACTCACGTCGAGCTTGACGTGGGCATGATGAAGCCAGGACGAGATCCCGGTCTCGAGCCAGCCATTGAACTCGCCGCGCGGGAAGTTTTCGTGCACGCCCGGGGTCACCAGAACCCCGTGCGTGAGGGTCAGGTGCATGTTGCGGGTCACGTCCCAATCCGCGCTCGAGGTCTCGCCGTAACCGCGCAGCGCCGCCATGGGCCCGAAGATGCCCCAACCCCACTGGCCGGGGCCGCCGTAGTTCTCGATGAGCGCGCCGACCTTGAACTTCAGGTTCAAGCCGTTGATGGGGCTGGGGGTGTATTGAATGTAGGCTGAGCCAAAGCCAGGCCCCGACATCGGATCGTGGTAGCCCAGGTACTCCTGGCCGTTGACCCTGAAGTAGTAGGTGGCGTAGGCGGTCAGGGTCGGGGTGGCATAAGTGAGGTTGAGTGTGGCGCCCGCGCCCCCCCAAAAGGGCAGCTTGCTGGCAAAGACGGGCGGCGCGTGCAAGGGTGTGCCGGAATAGTCGGGGTGGGCCGAGGTCGGCTTGCGTCCGAGGCCAAACGCCTCGTACCCATAGAACCGTCCGCCCAGGCTGAAGGACGACGAGCTCTTGTCGGTGGGCGCGCCAAAGGATGGCGCCCTTCCGCCTGCCGCCGGCGGCACGGGGGGCGCTTGCGGCGACAAGCCGAGGGCCGGGGGAAGCGCGGACCCGGGCAAGGCATTGGCCACGGGCGCCGGCTCGTCAGCACGAGCCACGCCGCCCGCCGCCCCCAACAGCACGGCCGGAACCACGAATGCGGAACGGTAGAGCAGACGAGCCATCAACGCCTCGGGATCTGGATGGAATGCGCGTTGGCGGGGCTGGCCCCGCCCGGAGGCATTTGCGCCCCCTGCACCGCGAGCATGTAGCTGGTCACCGCCCAGTAATCGACCGGCTTGAGCTGGCCCACGCGGCCCATGGGCATGTGGGTGTTCAGAAACGAGAACAGATCCTCGGCGGTGCGGAAGGGATCGCGCCAGGCCGAGCCCGCGGGCCGTGACTGAGCCTGCAATTGCAGGAGCTGCGGATCGCCCATGCCCGGATTGTTGGCGGCGACCGAGTTGCGCGGATTCTCGGGCAAGGCCCCTTCGCCCAAGATGGCGGGAACGCCACCCACGCCTTGACCCCGATCGCCGTGGCACGAGGCGCACTCGCTGGCGAAGACATTCGCACCTTGCGAAGCGCGGTCGCGCGCCTTGGCCAGCTCATCGGGCGTGGCGCCCGTCTGAATGGCGGCACAGCCGATTCCGATCAAACCGAAGAGCGAGAAAACGCCGCCAACCAGCGACATTCTGCGAGGAAAAAGGCGAGTCGACATAGGACCATCTCTCCTATCTGTGGCGGCGAATACTAGCGAAGCCCCCCTGAGCCTCCTAGAAAATTCACCCGCATGCACAGCGGCAGTGAAGAGAATTTTGCACTGAAGGTTTTTTCTCTCAGTCGACATTTCTTTTGTTGAAGCAATGACCAACCTGAACACATTTCGATTCGTCCTGTGTACCCTGACCCTGGTGGCCTTGCCGGCGCTTGCCGCCGAGGGCCCGGCCCAAACGCCGTACACCTGGAAGAGCGTGCCCATCGTGGGCGGCGGCTTCGTCGACGGCTTGGTCTTTCATCCCGCCGCCAAGGATGTGCTGTACGCGCGCACCGACATGGGGGGCGCGTACCGACGCAACCCCAAGACGCGCCTGTGGGAGCCGATGCTCGACTTCATCTCCTACGCCGACCACAACCTGATGGGTGTCGAGAGCATCGCCGTGGATCCCTCGGATGCGCAGAAGGTGTATCTGGCGTGCGGCACGTACACCGCGCCCGACGTTCCCGACGGTGCCATCCTGCGCTCGTCGGACCAGGGCCGCACCTTCCAGCGCACCAAGGTTCCCTTCAAGTTCGGCGGCAACGAAGCCGGCCGCGGCAACGGCGAACGCATGGCCGTGGATCCCAACGACGGCCGCATTCTGTTCCTGGGCACGCGCAAGAACGGCCTGTGGAAGAGCGAAGACGGCGCCCTGACCTGGAAGAAAGTCGAGAGCTTCCCCAAGGACGTGCTGCAGCTTTCGGAGGAAGAGGCCAAGCTGCCCGCCTGGAGCGGCGGCGGTCGCAACACCATCGTGTTCGTGGTCTTCGATCCCACGAGCGGCAGCAAGGGCAAACCCAGCCAGACCCTCTTCGCGGGGGTGTCGGTGATGGGCAAGCCCGGTTTGTACCGCAGCGACGACGCCGGCAAGACGTGGAAGGCCATCCCCGGGCAACCCACCAAGTACCGTCCCAACCACGCGGTGCTCGCGTCCGACGGCCACCTGTTCATCACCTTCGGCACCGATCCAGGGCCCATGCAGATGGTGGACGGCGCCCTGTGGAAGCTCGACACCAAGTCGGGCAGCTTCACCGACATCACGCCCGACAAGCCCGACCAGGAGCGCAAGTTCGGCTACGCCGCCGTGTCGGTCGACGCCAAGAATCCCAAGATCCTCATCGCCAGCTCGTTCTATCGTCCCAAGGGCGAGGATGTCTTCCGCAGCACCGACGGCGGCACCACGTGGAGACGAGTGTTTGAGGGCGGCGGCGTCTTCGACTACCGCCTGGCTCCCTACGTGAAGGACACGCCCATCCACTGGCTGTTCGACATCGAGATCGATCCCTTCGACCCCAACCACGCCATGTTCACCACGGGCTACGGCGGCTGGGAGACCTTCGATCTGGGCAGCCTCGACAAGGGCCGCCCCACCCACTGGCAGGTCATGAGCCCCGGCATCGAGGAGACGGTGGCCCTGGCGCTCTACAGTCCGGTCAAGGGCGCGCATGTGGTGACCGCGGTGGGCGACTACTCGGGCTTCGTGCACTGGAACCTCGACAAGCCCGCGCCCGGCGGCACGCCCAAGCCACCCTTCCTGGGCAACACCCACGACGTGAACGGCGCCGACGCCAACCCCAAGGTCATGGTGCGCGTGGGCCGCCCGCGCCAGGGCAAGGCCATCGGCTATTCGCTGGACGGCGGCAAGACCTGGAGAGAGCCCGCCAACATGCCGGATGCCAAGTCGAGCGCCGGCCACATCGCGGTCTCGGCCGATGGCAAGACCTGGGTATGGACGCCCGAGGGCTCGGTGCCGTGGGTGACCAGCGACAAGGGCACCACCTGGACCACCTGCGAGGGACTGGCCAGGGACGTGCGCGTGATCGCGGATCGCGTGAACCCCAAACGCTTCTACGCCCTGTCGCTGTTCGACGGGAAGCTGTTCGAAAGCACCAATGGCGCCTCGTTCTTCGCCGAGCGCCCGCTGGTCTTGCCCAACAGATTGCCCAAGCGCGCGGGCAGCGGCCCCGACAACCGCTCCGATCGCGGCGACGACCGCGGCGGCCAGGATCGCCTGTACGCCACGCCCGGCCGCGAGGGCGAGCTGTGGCTGGCAGCCTTCGACGGCCTGTACCACGCGACGGACGGCAAGACCTTCGCGCGCATGCCCGCGGTGGAACAGATCCACGCCTTCGGCTTCGGCAAGGCCGCGCCCAAGCAGAAGCAGCCCGCCCTGTATCTGGTGGGCACCGTGCAAGGCGTGCGTGGGTTCTTCCGCTGCAGCGACGGCGGCACCACCTGGGTGCGCATCAACGACGATCAGCACCAGTGGGGCCTGGTCCTGCACATCACCGGCGACCCGAAGAAGTTCGGCCGCGTCTACGTGGGCACGCACGGCCGCGGCACCTTCTTTGGCGATCCCCAGGCGCAGTAGGCACAGCCAGCGATCTCAGCCACGGGATCAAGCGCCTGTCGTGCCGGGCGGCCAGTGTCGTCGGAGATCCGTCAGGTCTCCGGCACATGCACTTCGGCCGGCCCGCGCAAGGCCGCGTGAATCTTCGCGGCCAGCTCGTAACGGGTAAAGGGCTTGTTCAGGATCGCATTGATGCCCATCTCGCCAGCGCTGCGCCCGACAAGGCTCGGGCTGTAACCGGACATCAACACGATTTTGACATTAGCCGAGATCCCACGCAGACCGCCGATGAGGACGAGCCCCGTCATGTTCGGCATGGTCTGATCGGTCAGAATCAAATCGAACGCGCTGGGATCCCTGCGAAACAGCTCGAGCGCTTCTTCGGGACTGGCCGCCGTTTGAACGCTGTATCCAAGCCCCTTGAGCAGACGGCTGCAGACATTCCGCATGGCATCCTCGTCGTCGACGATGAGGATGCGCTCGTCCCCCGACGGGCTTGGGCCACTATCGCTCGGCTCTGCCGTCGCACGGCTTTGTGTCGCCGGGAGCCACACGTCGAACGTCGTTCCCTGGCCAAGCTCGCTGCGCACTGTCACGAGGCCACCGTAGCTCGTGACGATTCCATGCACCACCGAGAGACCAAGTCCGGTTCCCCCCTGCAGTCCCCTGGTGGTGAAGTACGGCTCGAAGACGCGGCCCAAGACCTCGGGCGGAATGCCGGGCCCACTGTCGCGCACGCGCAGATGGACACAGGGCCCCGGCAGGAGAGGAGTCGGAATGGCATCGGCGCCAGCCTCGACGCGAAGAAGATCCACCTCGAGAACACCGCCCGCGCTCGACATGACCTGGAAGGCGTTCGTGCACAGGTTCATCACAATCTGGTGGAAGCCCGTGGGATCGACGACCGCCCACGGCTCGAGATCGATGCGGTCACGGATGGCAATGGTCGCGGGCAGGGTCGCCCGCAACAACTTGAGCGCCTCACTGGCCACCACCCCCACCTGCGTGGGCAGCCGGTCACGCCGGTTCCTGCGGCTGAAGTCGAGAATCTGGCAAACCAGAGCACGTGCGCGTGTGCTGGCGACCAGGATCTGTTCGATGTCGTCACGCCCCGCACTCCCCTCCGGCAACGATTCGCGGGCCAATTCGGCAAAGCCGTGCAGCGCCCCCAGGATGTTGTTGAAGTCATGAGCGATCCCGCCGGCCAAGATGCCGATGGCCTCCATCTTCTGCGCTTCGATGACTTGCGCCTCCAGATGCTTTCGCAAGGTCAGGTCACGCGCCACAACCCAGACGAATCCGTCTTCGCCGAACCTCATGTGGCTGACGCAGACCTCGACCGGGTAGTGCGAGCCGTCCTTGCGGCGATGCCTTCCCTCGGTGCGGTAGCTGCCCTTGCCCTTCAGGATTGTCCGAATCTTTTCCCAGCGCTCGAAGACGAGCTCATCGTTGATGTTCTGGGCCTTCAGCTTGCCGATCATCTCTTCCCGTGTGTACCCAAGCTCGCGGGCCCCGGCCTGATTGGCGTAGACGATGGTCCCATCCTTGGTGAGCCGGTAAACGGTATCCGGCATCAGGTCCACCGCGAACTGGGTGATGCGCAACGCCTCCTCGGCTTGCTGACGTCCAACGGTTTCGCGTTCCAGGTGCGCCGTGCGCTCCCGCACCCGTCGTGAAAGCCAGCGGTTGGCGAACACCAGCCCGCTCAGCAGCGAGCCGAAGACCAGGAAGGTCACAACCCCGACGACGGTCCAGAGCCTTTCGGTCGCCAGGGGAAGGATGACCGATTCGACGGCACGGATTCGCCCTGGCCGCTCGCCGTAGCCCCCAGGCCCCGGATAGTGCTCCTGCAACCGGACGGGCGCCTGCGCGCGATCGCCGTGACACTGCAGACAGGCTGGGGTGTTGGCGGAAAAGGGAAGGACGTAGAGGAGGAAGCTCTTGCCTTCTCGTTCGATAACGGTTTGGTGCTCCTCCACATCGCGACGGGTGTTGAACAGCGAGATCAGCTTGGCCTCACCCTCGTCGGCTCGATTGGCTGGATTGAGGGGATTGTCCGAGGCTATCCGGTAGGAGACAGGCGCCAGCCCCATCTGGAACCTGGCTTGTTTGTAGGCGCGATATTGCTCGCGCACCAGAGCGCTCGGTGACACGGACTCGAGCGCCTCGGCCTTTGTGCCGTTCGAGGCAAAGAGGGCGGGACGCATGGCATAAAGGTGCATGGCCCGATGGGCGAGCAGAACACTGCGTGCGCCGCGACTGGCCTGGTCTACCCAGAAGTCGTTGGCGCCCCACCACGCCAGAACTCCCACCAGGCCGGAAATCGCCAAGGTGCCGACAACCCTTTTGGTGGTTCGACTCCGCATCACGAGCACTCCCTAGTCAAACAGGCTAGCGACATCATCTCACACCTGCAGCCGCTGCGAACGCATTTGGGCGTGTCGAGACGGAAGGGAGGGGGAGGTGAGGTGAACGACCGGGCATCTTTCGGTAGCAGCCCGCATGGCCTAAGATGGCCGCCCACCCGTGGATCGAAGACGCCCCCGAGCCGCCGCATGAGCCGCCCCACCTCACACAAACGCATGCACCCGTACCTGCGGGAATGGGTCATCTTCGCGCCGGCCACCGATGTGCGTCCCTGGAACGGGGCGGTGGTCAAGAGCGAAGAGCCGCGCGCCCCCCTTCACGATCCGAACTGTCATCTGTGCCCCGGCGCACGCCGTTCGACCGGGGTCGAAAACCCGCGCTACTCAGGCACGCACGTGTTCGACAACGACTTCGCCTCGCTGACCCTGGATGCGCAGGCGCGGGGTGTTTGCCGGGTGGTGTGCTTCGATCCTCGCCACAACGTGACCCTGGCCGAGATGGCCCCGACGCAGATCGAAGGCGTGCTGAGCACCTTCGCCCAGCAATTCCACGACCTGTCCCACATCGCCGGGATGGAATACGTGATGGCGTTCGAGAACAAGGGCCAGGAGATCGGCGTCTCCAACCCGCACCCGCACGGACAGATCTACGCCACCGACTTCGTACCGCGCATCCCGTGGACGATGTACGAGAGCGCGGCCGGCTTCCACGCCCGCGAGGGCAAGTGCCTGTTCTGTGACGTACTCGAACGCGAACTGGCCGGGGGCGATCGGGTCGTGGCACGCAACCAACACTTCGCCGCCTTCGTGCCCGCCTTCGCCCGCTTCAAGTACGAGGTGCACCTCATGCCTTTGCGCCACGTGCCCTTCATCACCTCGCTGGAGGCCGTCGAGCTGCGCTCGCTGTCCGAGCTGTATGGCGAGCTGCTACGGGGCTACGACACCCTCTTCGCCCGCCGCAGTCCCAACATCACCATCCATTACAACGCCCCCTGCCCGGCGGGCCTGGACGTGGCGCCCTGGCACTTCCACATCCAGTTCCTGCCGCCCCTGCGCGCGGCCGATAAGCTGAAGTACCTGGCCGGCTTCGAGAGCGGAGGCGGCAACATCGTCAACCCGTCCTTGCCCGAGCGATCGGCCAAGGAGCTGCGCCGCGCCTGCCAGGCAGGCCAAAGGGGAGCCGTCGGATGAAACAAGCGCTGCAAAGAATCCTGGCATCGTTCCGCGAGAGCTTCGGCGGCGAGCCCGACCTGGTGGCCTCGGCGCCGGGACGGGTGAACCTCATCGGCGAGCACGTGGACTACATGGGCGGCCTGGTCATGCCCGTGGCCATCGACCGTCAGATCCTGTTCGCCATCCGCCGCGCGACGGGCGACGAGATCGTGGGCCACTCGCTCGACTTCGGCGAGACGGTGCGTTTCCGCGTGGGCGCGTTCGATCCCAACCATCCCAACAAATGGTTGCGCTACGTGCTGGGCGTGCTGCGCGAGCTGGACCAACTGGGGATCAAGGCCGGCGCCTTCCAGTTCTGTCTGGCCGGTAACGTGCCCCAGGGATCCGGCCTGTCGTCGTCAGCGGCGCTGGAGGTGGCCACGGCCCGCGCGCTGCTGGATCTCATGCAACACCCCCTGCCCGGCAAGGAAGTCGCCCTGCTCGGCCAGCGGGCCGAGAACGACTTCGTGGGCATGAAGTGCGGGATCATGGATCAGTACATCTCGGCGCTCGGGGTGGCCGGCCACGCCCTGAAGATCGACTGCGCCAACCTGGAATACCAGGTGGTGCCCGCGGCGGTGCCCGGCCACACCTGGCTGGTCATCGATTCGGGCAAGAAGCGCGGCCTGGTGGACTCGGAATACAACACCCGGCGCACCCAGTGCGAGACCGGGCTGCGGCTCTTGCAGGCCAAGCTGCCCCAGACCCGGGGTCCCCACGGCCTGCGCGCGCTCTCGCCCGAGGAATTGCAGGAAGCATGCGTGGGCATGGATCCCGTGATCGTGCGCCGACTACGCCACGTGGTGGGCGAGAACGCGCGCGTGGAGAAAGCGTGCGCGGCTCTGCGTGCCGGTGACTTGCCGACCCTCGCCACCAACCTGGACGCCTCCCACGACAGCCTACGCGACGACTTCCAGGTCTCCTGCGCCGAGCTGGACGCCCTGGTGGACATCCTGCGCCGCGCCCCGGGCACCGTGGGCGCACGCCTGACCGGTGCCGGCTTCGGCGGCTGTGTC
Source organism: uncultured Myxococcales bacterium (assembly GCA_964535465.1). Classification (GTDB taxonomy): domain Bacteria; phylum Myxococcota_A; class Polyangia; order Fen-1088; family Fen-1088; genus Fen-1137. The sequence continues at coordinate 9,314 of CAZHUY010000020.1, read as the reverse complement.
ATCGCCCTGGTTCGCGACGATGCCGTGGAGACAGCGGTCGCGGCCGTCCGGGCCGACTACCCCGCGCGCTTCCCGAGCTCCCACCCGATCTCGGCCTGGCCCATCCGCCCGTCGGACGGGGCCAGAACCGTGTTCAGCCCCCACCGCTGAACCAGGGTCGCCTTCGCTGCTATTCGAGGGTGCAGGTGTACTGATCGGTGTTCAGGCTGCCGCTGCCCTGGTAGACCTCGGTGCCCGCCTGAATGCTGGTCAGGACCTTGGACGAGGACAAACCCCGGTTCGCCGTCAGATCCTTGATGAAGTCCGAGAGGTCGAGGGTGGCGCCGGTGTCCGCGTTGCTGGTGCGCACGTAGGAGTGCACGTTCCACGTCGTGGTCCCCTGGTACAAATCCCAGGTGTTACCCGCGATGGTCACCGTGGTCTTCTTGGTGCCGATGGGCGCAGCCCCGCCGGCGCGGTACAGCCAAACCATGATCTCGTCGCTGGGCATCTGGTCGGCGGTGGGATTCGCCTGGGTGTGGACGAACAGATCGTAGGAGATGTTGATGACCTTGCCGGGCGTGACCCGATAGGTCCAGGCACAGGGGATCTTCTTGTTGGCCGAGAGCGGGAAGGGCAAGCCGGTGTTGTTGATCTTCCAGCCGTAGTGCCAACCCAGCACCGCGCTGGCATAAGAGATGACGCCGCTGCCGCCGCTCCAGTCCCATTCCGTTCCCCAGCCGATGGTGTTGCCCGACGAGCAGGTGCTCCAGATGCTCTGCGATCCCGAGGCGTTGTCGCTGCCCCACAGGTTGTTGTTGATCCAGTACTTGCCGAGGGTGATGCTGTCGCCCTTGGCGGTCTTGCTGTCCTTCTTGGGCATGTTGGCGGTGCAGGAGCTGGCCTGACAGGCGCCGTCGGAGCAGACGCCGCTGCACTGCTTGCCGCAGCCACCGCAGTTCTGCGCGTCGATCTTGGGATCGATGCACTCGGTGCCGCACTCGGTGTAGCCGGTGGGGCAGACGCACTTGCCTTCGCTGCAGGTGCGTGCGCCGGTGCACGCGTTGCCGCAGGTGCCGCAATTCTCCATGTCCTTGCTGGTGTCGGTGCAGGCCACCCCGCACAGCTTCTGGTTGCCTTCGCAGGTCTTGCTGGGGTCGGCGACGAACTCGATCTTGTCCACGGACAGGTCGTAGGAACCAGCCACCGGAACGTAGGTGCTGGGATCACTGGAAGATGCCTCGTATTTGGCGACGGCGCTCCAGCTCATGCCGATGATGTCCTTGCCGGTGGCCGGAACGCTGCCGTCCGTGCCTTTGCCAGCGGTGAACTGATCCCAGGTCGCGATGACGCGGGTCCAAGACGACGTCACGTCGAAATCCACGCTCGGTGCCTTGCAGTCGTCTTTCTTGGCCAGGGTGCAGGTTCCCCCACCGGCCGCGTCCTTCTCGTCGGGGGGCGAGGTGGCTTCCATGGCGAGGGCCAATGTCCCTGTGGTCCTGGGTGTGGTGCCCTTGACCCAGAACGAGACGCCCTTGTAAGCCGACGCGTCGACACAACCCGTCCACATGCCGATGCCACCGCCCCAACCCTTCATCGACTCGTTCGAGGCAGTCGCCGCGTACTTGCTCGAGTCGTAGCCCGGGCCCGCGATGTTCATCTTGGGCGAGCCCGTGCCGTCGTCGAGCCGGTACAGGCCGGCGTAGACCGCGTTGTCCTTGCCGGCGGGGGCGTTGAACGCCCAGCCCCACTTGAAGGGATCGGTGGTGCCATCGTAGGTCTCGAAATCCGTCAGCGTCGGATCGGTGATGGTGGTTTTCTTGAAGCAGGCCTTGACGACCTTGCACGCACCGTTGTTGCACTCGCCGCTGTCGCATGCGACATCGCACCCGCCGCAGTGTTTGGCATCGGTCTTCAGGTCGAAGCAGTTGCCGTAGCAGGCGCTCTTGCCGTCGCTGCACTCCACCGATCCGGTGGAGCTGCCGCCGCTCGAAGAACCGGCGCTCGATCCGCCGCCACTGCTCGAACTACCGCTCTTGCTCGAACTGCTCGAGCCGCCGCCGCTATTCGAACTGCCGCCGCTGCTCTTGGCACCAGCGCTGGAGCTGCCGCCGCTGGAATTGGAACCGCCGCCGTCGCCTCCACTGGAGCTGCCGCCACTAGAGCCGCTGGAATTGCTGCCGCCCTGTCCCGCGCTCGACGAGTCGCCACCGCCCGACGATTTCTGGGAACAGCCCGCCAGAACCAGAAGCAGGGCCAAACCGATCGAATTCGAGACACGGGATCGCATGAGCACCTCCGAATGGCGCGGACTATGACATGGCCCTTTGGGCGGTTGAAGCCCGTCAATCGACCAACGGGCCAAGTTCGCTTTGAAGCTTTTCGCCGGTCATGGACATTTCTTCGGCTTTGGCGCCGGGCAAGAAAAGCCCCACGCCACGCCAAACTCTCGGCCCGAACAGATGTCTTTCTGTGACGGATCGCCAGGGGCATTCCCAATAGGAACTTGGAACCCCCACATTTGGAGTGCGCTGCATTGACCCGGTGCAACGTCCGGCCCTTCGGCGCCACAGGAGGAAGACATGAAACCCACGTGCGAAAAACCCATGACTTTGCCGCGTCGAATGCGCATCGCCCTCGCGGCCACCATGGCCTTGGCGGTCTCCGCATGCAGCGACAGCACCTCGAACCCGCTGACCGGCGATAGCGGCAGGGACACCGGGATAGCCAGGCTCGACAGTTCTGCTGGCGATACCGACGCGCGGCCCATCATCGGCAAACTCGACAGCGGCGCGGCCAAGAGCGACGGCTCTGCTTCGGATGGCCGCGGCCCCGGCGATGGCAGGGTCGACAAACCTGCTCCGACACCTGACACCAGCCTCGCCAAAGGCGATGGCCCGCAGGCGACCGGCGATGCGATCGTCGGCGATGGTGGAAAGAAGGACACCGGTGGCGCCAACAACAATAGGGACGGGGCCGGGACGGCGGACGTGCCGGCTGATGCGCCCATGGGCGGGAACGATGCACGGGTCGACGGCCTCAGCGATGTGGCGCCCGCCTGTGGTTTGGCCGGCGAAGTCTGTTGCGCCGGCCGGGCCTGCCTGAACGGTGGGTGCTGCGAGAACAGCGGGGCCACTGGTCGTTGCATCGCCGCAGGCAGCGCTTGTGCTCAGGGCGCCGGCACCTGCGGGGCTGGTGTTTGTGCATCCGACGCGGGCACGTGCGGCGGCCCCGGCGATCCCTGCTGTCCGGGCGCGGTGTGCACCGCCGGCAACGTCCTGTGCGTAGCCAGCGGTGCTAACGAGACGTGCGTGGCGTGTGGCGCCGCCAACCAACCCTGTTGCGGTGAACGTGGAAGCCGCGTCTGCACCGCCGCGGGCACCGTATGCAACGGCAACACCGTGGATTCCACCTGCGTGGCATGTGGTGGTCCTGGCCAACCCTGCTGCGCCAACGCGACCTGCGCCGCGGGTTCCACTTGCGGAGGCACCGGCATTTGCGAGACCTGCGGCGCGGCCGGTGGAGCTTGCTGTCCCGACAATTCCTGCGCAGCCGAGGGTTGTTGCGTTCGGGAAGGCGGCGGCAATCGCTGTGTGGCCGCGGGCGGAAGTTGCCCAGAGGAAGGCACCTGCCGTTCCAGCGTTTGCGTGAGCGACGCCGGCGCATGTGGTGGCTCTGGTGATCGCTGCTGCAGCGGCACCGGTGCTGGCCCGAGTAGGGACTATTGCACGGCGGCCAACCTGACCTGCGTTGCAGACGCGACCGGGCCCGTGTGCGAGCCCTGTGGGGCCAAGAACCAGGCCTGCTGCTCCGGCAAACGGTGCCTGAACGGTCTCGACTGCAGCGGTGGTGGCGGCGACGCCACCTGCAAGTAGGGGACCCGATCAAAACCAGGGGGCGCCTGGAAAGCAGGCGCCCTTTTTTTTATGAGAAGGGTGCAATCAGTGCACGTCCTGGTCGATGACCTTGCCCGTATGAGCGCCGGATGGGCGAGTGGAGGAAGGCCCAGGTGGTCTGGCGGGACAGCGATGGTTCTGGGCCCGCTTTTGGTATACTCTGCAACCATCTTGGGAAGGAGGGAACCATGAACAAGCTGCGCAGTTCGGGACTTCTTGCGCCCTTGTATCCGCCATCGCTCAGCCCCATCGCGGTGGCCGTCGTGGTGGTTTGCGTGCTCCTTCTACGTCCGGCCGCCGTGGCCGAGCCTCCC
>CAZHUY010000020.1:0-5115 GCA_964535465.1 uncultured Myxococcales bacterium | reverse complement strand
CCCGAAAAGATCGAAATCTCCCGACATGAACGGGTGATCGAGCTCCCGAAATCAGCCCCGCCCGTGACCGGCAAGGCCCAGGCCGAGCGTCGCCCCGTTTCCGCCAGCAAAAGCGCGCCCAAGACCCACGCTCGGCTGAGGTGACCGTCCGAACCGGATGCGTGGGACGCCGCGAGTTCTAGGGCTTGCGCCAGAGAGCCCATTGCCACGCGCTGGGGCAGACAAGGGCCGCAGCTCAGCGAGCCGGCCGTTCCAGGGTTTGCCTTTGCCTATTTCTGCGGTCACCATTGTCTCCATGCGACTTGTTGGACATGGCCCATGGGTTCGAGGCGTTCTCCTGGTAGGTTGCGCGATGGTCATGGGGTGTGGGGGAGGCGAGGACAGCAATGGACTTGGTGATGGCGGCACCTCCGGGTCCGGGGCCACGCTGCAGGCGCTGTCCGATGCGGAATGCGCCTGGCGAACTCGCTGCGACCGAGGGACCTGCCACGCTCAGAAGTGCAGCGCCCCCATCTATCGTGCCGATGCCGTGGCGGCCGCGGCTCGCTGCTACGACCAGCTGGCGTGCGACGGCAGCGACGACCAGTGCGAGCTAGCCGCCCTGCAGACGACGCCGGATCCCGAGACGGTGATCAATTCCTGCATCACCCGATATGGTTCGAGCTGCCCGCAGTATTCCGATATCGACGAGAGCCTGTGCATCGCCTATCCGCTGCTCACCTCTTCGAAGCAGGCGGAATTCGATCAATGCTTCCAACAAGGGACGTGCGCGGAGCAGTGTCTGCAGGCTATCGCCGTCCTGTGCGACGACGCTTAGGAGCTCGCAGGTCGTCGCGGCCGTTTCGAGCTCCAGCCCTGGCAGCAAGACCGCTCGCACCACCTCCCCCGGTGACGGTCAGCGCTCTTTGAGGATCGCGGTACACGCCGTTATGGAGCCTCCGCACCCGACAGAACCCGCGCCACAATCGGCCGGAGCGTCACGGCATTCGATGACGATGGTGTCACCCGAACCTGCCTGGGCCTGACATCGGCGAACCACGAGCATGCCGTGGGGGACGGGATCGCCCGCGAGATTCAGGCCCGGACCCGGGCGCACCGTGAAGGGCCCCGCGTCGCCCGCGGGCAAGGAGGTGGCGGCACCTTCGGGCAGATAACCGGCGAGAGTCCACTGACCCTTCGACGGCTTCGAGTCCTCCTCTTTGTTGGACTCGAAGCGACCTGCCGAGGGCAACCCCAGCTCACCCGCTCCCTGCAGGCTGATGGCACACTCGGCGGCTGGCGAGATCAGGACGACCTGGCCGGCCGGCCCGCAGGAGCCCGTCACTTGGTACGCAATCTCCAGATCCCGGTGCTTGCACATGTCGCCGGGCTCGCGTTCGTCGGGCAAGGTTTGCGAGGTGGCGATGAGGAAGTAGCTGGTTCCCAGCAGAGTGGCCAACCGCCCCGCCAGGGCCAGTCGAGCACGCAAGCGCGGGTGACGTCCGAGATAGCTACTCATGGGAACCTCCATCGCTCGAAAGCCGCTGGTCGACAGGGGCGCGTCCGTCGCCCGAGAGTGCCGTGTCCAGGGCGGTGCCCGTCTCGCCGGAACCGCCGTCGAGACGGCTCGCTCCGTCGGTGGGAAGCCCATCGCGTGAAGCCGTGTCGGCCCGGCCAGCGTCCAGCCTCTGAGGAAGAGTCTGGTTCAAGCTGAGGGAACGGTAGGCGACGAGGTTGGGGGAGATGCGGATGATCCCCACCGCCGACTCGGTCACCGCCGCGACATGCGAGGGCGGGAGCGGCACCGCGCGCTGGATGGGCTCGAGACTCTGCACCTGGCCGAGCGTCACGAGCGTGTCCGTGGCAAAGGACAAGACCTCGAGGCTGCCGCTGGCCGAGGAGCCGTACCCGACCGAGCCGTCGTTGTAGGGCACCAGCAGCACGCCGAGTTGGTCCACCACCCGCACCACCTTGGCGTAGTTGTCCGCCTGGTCTGGCAGGGAGGCGTAGTTGCTGCCGAACAGGGTGCGCCCCAGCAGCGTCGGTTTGGCCAGCGAGCGCACATCATAGAGCGACGCCTGCAGGCGCCAGGACCCGCCCGTGGTTTCCCGATCTCGTCCCACGCCGAGCAGGCGATCGCCGCGCGGAATGATGAAGTCGAGCCACCCCGGCGTCTCCAGGCGGCCCGCCATGACCGGCTTGTAGGGATCGGAGATGTCGATGGTGAACAGCGGATCGGTCTGTTGGAACGTAACGACGTAGGCGCGCGGACCGTCGAAACGCACCGCCATCACCCTCTCTGCCCTCTGGTACTGGATGGCGAGCCAGGCGAGGGGTTCCAGCTGGTAGGCATTGGCCGATCTGAAGGTGCGCAAGCTGGCGTTCACGTTTCCGCCGGATGTCCACCAGCCCTTGCGCGCGGCCACGACACGCAGGAAGCCGTCGTGGGCGTCGATGCCCCAACGGTCCTGCACGAGACCGATCATGGCGTAGCTGGCACCCAAGCGCAGGGCCCCGACGGGCGAACTGATGTCCACCGCCATGATGATGGTGCAGCCGTCGGCATCGTGGGAGGTGGTCGCGCACTCTCCCATGCTGTTGGCGTCGCGGTAGGTCTCGGTGGCCACGTAGAAGGTCGTCGGGGTGGCGTGAACGTGACTGCCCTGATTGCCGAGCGGGAGAGAGAGCTTGTCCACCAGGCGCGGTGCAGCCGGATCGACCAGGCTCACCGACTGAATGAAGCGCCCTTTGTCCGACGCCGTGTAAAGGACATCGCCGACCATGCGCGAGGTCGACACGGTGCCCTCCAAGGCCACGGTCCCGGTCAGCGTGGGCTGTTTGAGCGTACGAACGTCGATGACGGAAAGCAGCGATTGAGACGCGCCCGAAGGATCGGAGGTGAGCGCGGCGATGAAGCCGTTGTGCAGATAGAGCTCGATCGGTGTGACCCTGCCGAGCGCGAGTTGACCCTCCAGCACGGGGGCACCGGGATCAGCCAAGCCGACGAGGGAGAGGCCTCGCGTCTTGTTGAGGATGTAGAGGATCGAGTCCTCCAGCCAGACGATGTCGCCCTCCTCGATCAGGCGGTCCAGGGTTTGCGGAGGCGTCCCAGGGTCTGGCGCCGCGCCTCCGTTGTCGGAAGACTCCGAGTCCGAACCCGAACAGGAAGAGGCGAGCCAGGCCAGCCCGGCCACGAGCAGAACGCTCTTTCTTTTCATGGTGAGTTTCCTTGCAAGGTCAGGGCCAGGCCGAATGTGGCGTGCCGTCCGTTCGCTTCGCGACATGACCCTGACGTTCGTGTCGCGATCGAGACTGTCCAAGCCGCCGGCAACCGTAGGCGAATGCCAGCGGGACCAGGAGGAGCGTCCACAGATCCGTGAGATCGGAGGTGAGCCCGAAATGACCCAACCCCAATGGGCTGCCCACGGCGCGCAGGGCGGCCAAGAAGAGGCTTTGGAAGGCTGGCCAGAGCTCCTGCGCGACAAAAGCCGAGGCCGCGACCGTGCAGCCGAGGGCAAGGCGGGCGCGCGGTTTCCGCCACCAGAAGAGCCCCAGCAAAGCGGACAGGTACAGCGGCAAGAAGAAACAGACCGCGATGTCGGAAAGCTTGCCGCTCAGCTCGTTGTGGAGATGGGGCTTGAGCACGCGATCGTTCACCACCATCAGCACCACCGCGGCCAGAGGCAGCGGCGCGATGAACTCTCTCATCTTGAGTCGTTCCCAGAAGCTCATGGTGCGCGCGCCATGGAGTCGTATGCAAGAAGCGGGGCCGGGTCGCGAGCCTTGTGGCAGGAGCTGACCATCGCGGCTTTGGGCGACCGTTGGTCCCGGTCAGCGAACGCAGCGCACGCGCTGGTAGAACGTCCAGGGATACCCGAACGATTCGGCGTTGGAGAAATCGGTGCACCAGGCGCCCTCATCATAGGCCGTCGACGACCAGAAGGAGTCACGGGACGAACCCGTCGGGGTATCGGGGAAGGTGACCGCATCGATGGCGGGCGTGTGTGGGGCAGCGGTGAAGTTCACCAGGGAATCCAGTTCCTTGATGGTCGGCAGGCGGAAATCGTCGAAACCACCCAAGACCAGATCCTCACAGTAGGTCCGGGCTTCGTCCCAGGTGCAGGTTCGGGCGTCAGGTCCGCTGCAGCCCGTTCGACCGCCGGACCCATCGCGCTGCCACACCCGTTGTGTCATCGCGTCGCGGACCAAAGCGCCGTCGACGACGAAACGAACCGCAGGGGCACAGTGGGATCCACGCACACAACGAACGTTATAGGTGTCGGCCCGACGGAAGATCGAATAGGCGCCGTTGCCGAACATGACACCCCAGGCGTTGTCGGCGGATCCGGCCAAGATGTCGGCCGTCCAGAAGAAGTAGCCCATGACGGTGTGGGGGAAGGCGACGGGATCGAGCGCGACCGGATCCTGCGAGAAGTCCACGATGGTGCGCAGCTCTTTGACGTGGGGCAGACGCCAGTCGGTATAGCCGCCCAGCGATAGGTCGGCGCAGTAGGCTTGGGCCTCGTCCCAGGTGCAGGCCGAGACACCCGCGCACCCCGGACGCGGGCCGGTGCCGTCGCGCTGCCAGAGCATCTCCGTGATCGTGTCGGTCACTATCTGGCCGTCCGCGCTGACCACGAACTGGCCGGGATTGGTGCTGCTGCCGGCCGGCAGTCTGCTGCCGTCGCACTGCGGATCAGTGCCGTCGCAGCAGATGTTGTCGTCGCCATCGAGCCCCGTGCTATCGCGACCGGCATCGCTCGCCAGCGTGTCCGGTGTTGCGCTGTCCGCGAGAGTGGGCGGCCTGTCCTCCATGCCAGCGCTGTCCCAAGCCCTGACCGAGTCCGTGGCGGCGTCGAGAAAACAAGCCACGCAGGTCGTGTCGGCAGCGTCCGTGGGCCGAGTCGTGTCCACGGTCGCGAGGGTGTCCCGGGGAGCATCGAGGGCGCAGGTCGAGCAGACCGTCCCGGTGTCTCCCGCGCGAGCCGTATCGACGGTACCGGCGGCGTCCGCCACCAGCACGACGGCGCTGTCGGCTCGTCCGGCGGCGTCCGCAACGGGCAAGACATCGCCGAGGTTGGGCCTAAATCACCGTTCATGATTCCGGATCAGAAAAAAGGTTGAAAAGCACGGGAC
>CAZHUY010000019.1:0-41473 GCA_964535465.1 uncultured Myxococcales bacterium | reverse complement strand
ACGCGGGATCCAGATCGCCGTCGACACGCACCTTTTCTTGCCCCGGGACGTTCAAGCCCAGCTCGATCAGGGCGCGACTGCGCCAGTCGGGGGGAATCAGGTGCAGCGGCTCCTCGTGCATGGGGCAACGGAAAATGCTCTGCCCGCCCGCGATGGTCTCCAGCCCGGTCGGCAGCACCCATTCAAAGGTGTAGAGCGCCCCGTCCGCGGTGCGCGAGTAGTCTTCCAGGCCGCGCTTGAGCAGACGCGCGATGGTCGACTTCGAGCTGCCCACCGGCCCGTGCAACAGAATCACCCGGCGCTCGGTGCCATAGCGCTCGGCCGCGCTCTTGAACACACTCACCAGGCGCATGAGGGGGATATCGAGGCCATAGATGGCGTCGGCGCCGCCGTGTTGCTCGTCCTTGAAGAAGGCATAGCGGGTCAGGCGCTTTTTGTTGTCGAGGTACTCTTCCTGGCCGTACGACAGGATCATGTCGTACACGCGCTGATAGGCCGTGCGCGTGACGGCCGGATGCTGGCGAACCACTTCCAGGTAATCCGCAAAACTGCCCGTCCAGTGCAGCTCCGCGAACTCCTTCTGGTTCTGCAGACTGGCTATCTTACCGATGAGATTCGTGGACTCAGAGGTGCTCATCCAAACTCCTTGCCCCGGCGGTTTCAGCCGGCGCCACGCAGTGTTTTCCAGCTTAGCACGAGCCTCGGGCCGAGGCCGCCGGAGGCACGCAGGATTCTCGTCGGTCAGTTGACAAATGCGGCTCCCATCCCCACAGATCCTGGATTGGATGCGCCATGTGTCCGAAACGCGCGTTCTACCGTACAATGCGCTCCATGCCCTCCATCAAGCGTATCGGAATTCTCACGGGCGGCGGCGATTGCCCCGGCCTCAACGCAGTCATCCGGGCCGTGACCAAGACGGCCATGCACATCCACGGTCTCGAGGTCTATGGAATCGAGGACGGTTTCCTAGGACTCATCCAGAACCGCATGCGCGAGCTGAGCTGGAACGATGTCTCCAACATCCTCACCCTGGGTGGCACCATCCTGGGCACCAGCAACCAGGCCAACCCGCAGCGTTTCGCGATCGAACGCAACGGCCAGACCCAGTGGGCCGACGTCACGGACCGCGTGCAGGATCACCTGAAGGCCAACCGGATTGACGCGCTCGTGTGCATCGGTGGCGACGGCACCATGACCGGCGCGGCCAACCTGCTCAACCACGGCATCAACTGCATCGGAGTGCCCAAGACCATCGACAACGATCTCGAGGGCTGTGAACGCACCTTCGGCTTCGACACGGCGGTGCACACGGCGGGCGAGTGCTTCGACAAGATCCACACCACGGCCGCCAGTCACCACCGCGTGATGGTGGTCGAGGTCATGGGACGCAACGCGGGCTGGTTGGCCCTCAACGTGGGCGTGGCCTCCGGCTCGGACGTCATCCTGCTTCCCGAGATCCCCTATGACCTCGACAAGATCTGCGAGGTCGTGCACAAGCGCAGCCGCGCTGGCCGGCGTTTCTCGATTGTGTGCGTGTCCGAGGGAGCCCGACCCAAGGGTGGCGACGTGGTGATTCAGCGTCGCGTGGAGACCAGCCCCGACCCGATCCGTTTGGGCGGCATCGCCAACAAGCTGGTGGCCGACATCGAAAGCACCGCCAAGCTCGAGGCGCGCGCCACCATCCTGGGACACATCCAACGCGGCGGCTCGCCCACCCCCGGAGACCGGGTTCTGGCCACCATGTTCGGCCATCACGCCATCGACCTCCTCATGAAGGGGGAGCAAGGGCAGCTCGTGGTGCTGAGCGGCGGCAAATTGGGACAGGTGCCCATCGACGCGGTCGCGGGCAAGCAGCGCAAGATCGGCGCCGACGATCCTCTGGTGGCGACGGCGCGCGCGGTGGGGACCAGCTTCGGAGACTAGGGCTTTCCCCTCAGGCGTTGCAGCTCTCGCTCGAAGGAAGCCGGCAACGGACTATCGAAGTGCAGCGGCTTGCCGCTGACCGGATGGGTGAAGCCCAGCGTCGCCGCGTGCAGGAGCAGGCGGCGCGACGGCAGGAGTCTGCCGCCGTCGCGCGTGTAGTCGCGTATGTACACCGTCTCGCCCACCAAGGGATGGTGCTGCTCGGCCAGGTGGATGCGTATCTGATGGGTGCGGCCGGTTTCGAGTCGCACCCGGCACACGCTCGCCGCCGGCAGAATCTCCGCGACCTCGACGTGAGTGATGGCGTGTTGTCCCTCGTGAGGCCGGCGCGCGCTGCCACGCAGACCGTCGCCGCGGTTGGCGACCAAGCGCGATTCAATCCGGCCAGGTGACGCCTGCCCGTGGGCCACGGCGATGTACTGGCGTTCGGCTTGATGCTGCTTGAACACCTCGTGCAAGCCACGTTCGGCCAGCTTGGTCTTGGCGAAGCAGAGCAGGCCCGAGGTGTCCTTGTCGATGCGGTGGACGGTGTAGAGCGGCGTGCGGGTCGCGGCGCGCTTCTGTCGCCGCCAGGCCTCACGGATCAGATCCAGGGCGCTGCCGCTCTCCTTGCGCTCATAGGGCACGCTGGAGATGCCCTCGGGCTTCTCGATGATGATCAGGTGGCCGTCCTCGAAGACGATACGAAACTCGGCCGGGCTCTCGTGGCGACGAGGATCGGGCGCGGCGAGATTCCAGGTCACCTGCTCGCCTCCGAGCAATCGTCGGGCATGATCGAACTCACGCTCGCCGTCGACGCTCACCTTTCCCGATGAGCACAGCGTGCGCAGCTCGCTCCAACTTCGTTCGGGCAGGCACGCACGCAAAGCCGCCGCCAGCGTCACCTGGGCGGGGGCGGTCACCTCTCCTCGTGCCGGGATGGCTCGCCTTTCGGGGGGTCTCTGTTTCATCGCGTTCACTTCAAGCCGCATCGAGATGGGTGCGTCTCTCCCTGCCTGGCGCGTCCCTGAGCCCAGTAACTCTGACAGTTGTCAGGCGCTCTAGAACTTCCCCTGCGACACCAGCCCCGGGACCATCTGCCAGCGGCCGTCACTGGTCTGCACCGGCATCGGGCCCGGCATGGGAACGACACCGGACGGGCCAGGGTCGAGAGAGGCTTCAGCGGACTTGTCGTACCTCAGGGTCAGCACCCAGCCCATGGCCAGACCCACCAGGCTTCCGGCCAGGGCGTAGCGGGCCATATCGGGTCCGACCACCAGATCACCACAGCCCTTCTGGTTGTCGCCATGAGCACTGCAGGTTTGCAGCAGCGCACCCACGAAACCTCCCGCCACGGTGGCCAGGTCGATGAGCATGATTCTCTGCCAGCTTGGTCCGTAGACCCGCTGGTCAGGCAGATACGCCAGACCCAGTCCCGTCAGCAGCCCTACGTTGATCCCTGCCAACATGCCCCAACCGATGCGATCGCTGGCCACGCCGCCCGAGTCGCCGCAGCGCAGGCAGAAGCCCATGGCCGGCACGGCCAGGACACCACCGATCCCGCCCAGGAAGGCCGCGCTCTGGATCATGGTGACGCGTCCGTAGTTGGGGGCATACCGGTCCAACCACCAGCCGGTCAAGCTGCCCAACCCGAGACCCGCCACGCCACCCAGCCAGGCGCCGGAGAGGTCCTGGGTCAGGGCCAACCCAAGCGACAATCCTTCCACGTCGCCAACCCACCCAGCCCCGATGCGAAACAACGCCTGGTTGTCGCGAATGTAGGACGGCACTAACGCCGTGGAGATCACCGCACCTCCGATGCCGCCCGCCAGGGCCCCGGCGCCCACCAGGCTCAGGTTGGCAGGCTCCTCGGGATCCAGTCTGGTCATGACCGCCAAGGCACCGCCCAAGGCGGAGATCCCGGTCCAGAACCCGATCAGCTCTGGCCGCCCCGAGCGCTGGACATAGACCAGCGGGAAATCCAGATTCAGCTTCTGTCCAGGACCCAGCGACACACTGTCGTGCCGGGACAAGTGATAGGGAGCTTCGGCATAGACCTCGTAGACCCCTGGCTCGACGTTCTGTGCGTAGGGGTTCTGTGCCCGGTTGCCCCGCACGTACAGGGTGGCGTTGGGCGGATTGGTGCGGATCTCCAGGCGCGCGGGGATCGGGTCCAGCTTGAAGAAGAGCGGTCTGGTCTCCGCCACCTCGACGCTGACCTCGCGTTCCTGACTGGTGAAGTTCGTCTTGCTGACCCTTACGCGATATCCCCCGCGAGGCACGCGGAACTCGTTGGGGGCGTCGCCGGTGAAGACCTGGCCCTCGCCTTCGATGCGAACCTGAACATTGTCGGGCACGGCGTTGATGACGATGATGCCGGGCCGACGATTGATGGCGTCGATGCGCATGCGGGCGATGTCCGCCATCTCCCCCGCCGAATTGTGGGTCAGGAATTCCTGATACTTCGCTCGCGCTTCCTTGAGCCAGCCCAGGTGATACTGGCACTGCGCGATCATGAACAGGTCTTCCTTTTTGGGGGACAACTCGTTGGCCAGCTGGAATTCCACCAGGGCCTGCTCTTTGTTTCCTGCCTCGAAAAGGCTGACACCGGCCTCGTAATGTCGTTTGGCCCGTGTCTCGGGGTCTTCCTTCTTCGCCTGCGCCGCTGCCCCGCCCGCAAGCAACGCCACCAGAACGAGCACGACACCCTGTGCGCGAATCCGATGTGAAGCTCTGGCGCGCGTGATCAAGGCACTCCCTGATAGGGCGAAGGCGCGACCAAGTCGTCCGCCTTGCGCTTCTTCGTGGTTTCCTCAGGGCTGGCAGGGGCCGTCGGAACCACCTGACGTGATGGGCGCACCTTGGCCGAACGCCGGCTGCGCTCGCCTACGGGCGTCGAGGCCTCGCGCACGGTGGGAAGGGGCTTGGCAAGCGGAACCGCGACGCTGTCAGCGGGGGGCGACTCGGGGACCACCACGACCTCGGCCTCGACCTTCTGGACCGCTGGCTTGGCCACCGCAGGGATGGGCGAGGGCACATTTCCCGAGATGAGCGCCCAAGCGATACCCACGCCCAGCAGCAGGACTGCCAGCGCGGCCAAGGGCCAGCGCACCACGTTTCTCGCGGGCGCTGCTTCCGGGATCTCGCGCAGGGCCACGTTGGGATCCCCAGCCAGCAGACGTTCCAGGTCGTTCTTGAACTCGGCCATCTGCTGGTAGCGTTTGTCGCGATCCTTGTCCAGCGCGCGCATGACCACGCGATCAACGGCCGCCGGGATCCCCAACTCGGGCCGCAACTGCGAGGGCGGCACGGTCTCCTGGGTCAGCACCTGCGAAATCACGCCCAGATAGTTGTTGGCGCGAAAGGGCACCTCGCCGGTCAGGCACTCATAGAGCAGCAGCCCGGCGCTCCAGATGTCGGCGCGATGGTCGACGTCCTCGCCACCACGCGCCTGCTCGGGCGACATGTAAAGCGGCGTGCCCAGCACGGTGCCGGTTCGGGTCAGCCGCTGCCGCTCCGGCCCTTCCTCGCCGACGTGCACGGCCTTGGACACACCGAAATCCACCACCTTGACGAAATCGACTTCGCCCCGGCGCACCAGATAGATGTTCTCGGGCTTCACGTCGCGGTGGACGATTCCCTTGGCGTGGGCCGCGGTGAGCGCGCTCGACACCTGGCGCAGGATGTTCAGGCTGCGTTCGACGGGCAAAGGCGCGTCGCGAATCACCAGGTGCGCCAATGACTCGCCGTCGAGAAACTCCATCACCACGTAGGCGCGACCGTCCTTGGTGGTGCCATAGTCGGTGACGTCCACGATGTTCTCGTGACCGATCGAGCTGGCCATGCGTGCTTCTTGCAGCAGGCGGGCCATCAGCTCCTGGCTCTCCAGGAACTTCTCCAGCAAGACCTTGACCGCCACGCGCTTGCCGATGACCACGTGTCGCGCCTCGTAGACCGCCCCCATGCCGCCCTCGCCTATCTTGCGGACGATGGCGTAGCGCTCGGCCAGAACCGTGCCCATCAGGGGATCGAATCGATCCGCCCCCGCCTCCTTGCCGTCCGCGCCAGAAGGCGTGGTGTCGGAAATAGAGGGGTCAACCTCGGCCATGGTGGGGCGCATTGTAGCCTGCCCAGAGGAAAAAACACTCATGGCCTATCCGTGCGGGCGGCCCCCCCCTTCGAGCGCCAGCGCAATCTGAGGACCGATGCGGGTGTCATCGCCAAGCACCAGCGATTCGACAAGGACCAGGATATCGCCCCGGCGTGCGCGGTCCAGGACCTGATTCGCGGGCGTCCGATCGCGATCCAGACGCATGATCTGGTGGCGCCCCGAGGGACCGCAGATGAAGAGTCGCAGACGGCCTTTGTCCTTCAAGGGATCGCTGACCACCCGGTAGCGGGTAGGATCCAGACGAGGTCGGGTCTGGCCAAGAACCAGGTAGCTGAAATCGACGCGCGAGCGACCAGCCACCAGCACTTCGGCACTGTCGTGACACCAATCTCGTTCACGCTGCAGCGCCGGGCAAGCCGCATGAAACAGACAAGGCGCCAGCACGTTCACCCCTGCGGCGAGCAGTCGATCGCGCACGCCCAGCAGAGCGCGCGAGGTTTCGCGCAGGGCGGGCTCGATAAGAATGCACAGTCCCCCAGGGCCCAGCAGCTCGCGGCACCATCCCGCCACCAGATTGGCGCGCCCGTCGACATCGAGACGCGCCTCCAGTTCGTTGAGCAGGTGAGCGGCAATGACCAGGTCGAAGTGACCCGTGACACCTGCCGGCCGCACGCCGCGCGCGACATCGGCCACCAGGATCCCAGGCCCAGCCACCCGATCCACGGCCACCACATCGACTTGCGGGAAAAGGTCGCGGATGACCCGACCCACCGCGCCCGTCCCCGCCCCCAGATCCAAAACCCGGTGCGGCTGCGCCAGCGGAACCTGGGTCAGGACGCGTCGAAGCGCCTCCTCGGTGCGCGGCGCGATCTCGGTTTCATACTCGCGACGAAGCTCGGGCTGGGCCAGGTAGTCCTTACCCACCAGTCCCCTTGCCCCCACCAGGCCGCTGTGAATACCGCTCCTCGCCCGGCGCATCGGACGCGGCTATCCAAACAGCTTGAGCACCAAAGGCTTCAGGTCGCCAAAGGTCACGATGATGAGCAAGCCCATGAGCAGCATGATGCCCACCATGTGGATCTTGGCCTCCAGCATGGGCTCGATGTCGCGCCGGCGAATGGCCCCAATGCCCAGGAAAAAGGCCCTGCCGCCGTCCAGCCCCGGCACGGGCAGCAGGTTGAACACGGCCAAGGCCACCGAGATGAGCAGGCATATCTCCAGAAAGCGACTGGCGCCTTGCTTGGCGGCACTGGCCATCTCGCGGGCGATGCCCACCGGCCCGCTCAGAGCGCCCTTGACCCGTCCCAGGACCAGGTCGCGCAGGTTCTTCAGGATGTCGGTGGCCACCAGCACGGGGATGAGGGCGGCCTCTTTCACCGCCTGGGTCACGGGGCCTCTGACCCGTACCTGGCCGAATCTCACCCCTATCATGTAGACGCCGCTCGCCGGATCCAGACGCGGGGACATGGTGAACGAGGTGGGGGTGCCACCCCGGTCAACCTTGACCGTGATGGGCGCGCCTTGGGACCCGCGCACCATCTGCGTGATGGCCGATGGCGCGGAGACCTTCTCCCCGTTGATCTCAGCCAGGTTGTCGCCCGCGCGCAAACCGGCGGCCTCGGCGGCGCTGCCCGGAATGACCTCGTCCACCGAAGTCGTCCCGGTGGGCATGCCGTAGCCAACCATCACCACCAACGCGATGAGGAAGGCGGTCACATAGTTGGCGGCCGGCCCGGCGAACAACACGGAGAAGCGCATCCAGCGCGGCCGGTTCGGGTACACGTAGGGATCGTTGTGGTCGAACTCCTCGTGGGGGTTGAGTCCGGTGATCTGCACGAACCCACCCAGGGGAATGGGCGCGATCTGGTAGGTCGTGTCACCGTGCTTGAATGAAACCAGGGCTTTGCCAAAGCCGATGGAGAACCTTTCGACGCGCATCCCGCACAGGCGGGCAGCGAGAAAGTGGCCTGCCTCATGCACGACGATGAGCAGAGCGAGTCCCAGAACCGCTGCAAGAACAGACATGTTGCCGGAACTCTAGCCCGCATTATTCATCAGTGCACCCAAACAGAACGGGGATGCGGGCTGGTGGGTCATTCGCCCTTGCGGGCCCAGTGCGGTTCAGCCCAGGCTGGTGCTCAGACGCTTGGCGGCCTGGACCACCTGGTTGGCGATGTCATTCAGCCTCGGTTCCGAGAGGGCTGCCACCGTGCCGGACACGCCCAGCGCCCCCAGCAGCACGCCTCCTGCCCCCCAAACCGGTGCGGCGAGGCATCGTGTGCCTTCTTCGCATTCTTCGTTGTCCACCGCGTAGCCTTGCCGCGTGACTCGACCGCACTCGGTCTTCAGCGCATCGATTGAGGTGAGGGTTCGCCGGGTCAACGCCGCCAGGGGCTGGGTCTGCAGGGCCTCGAGCTCGGAGGCAGGTCCAAAAGCCAAGAAGACCTTGCCCACGGCCGAGGCGTGCAGCTCGACCATTCCGCGCGTCCACGCGCCTGCGCTGGTGTTCGGCCCGTCGCACGTCTCAACCACGACCGCCTTGTGGCCCGACAGCAAGGCCAGGTGAGTCGATTCCCCCGTGATCTGCGAGAGCTCCGCCAACGCCGGGATGGCAGCAGCCCGCACGCCATTGTCGGCCAGCGAACGGATTCCGGTGCGCAGCTCGGTGCTGGCAACGAAATCGAAGCCCCGGCGCTGCAGCAGACGTTCGGCCGCCAGGGTGTGCAGGATGCGCAACACGGTGGTGCGAGGCATCTTGAGCTTGCGCGCCACCGCCGACGACGAGAGGTTCTCCTGCGATGTGGCGAACAGGCGCAAGACCTGGCAGGCCCGCGCCAGATTGGGAATGCGGTACTCTCTCGTCCCAGTGGGCGAGGCTTTCTTGGTTCCCTCCGTCTCAGCGATCCGCAGCGGCTGAGGAACGGTTGCCATGCTGGCCCCAACGGAAACGGCCGCGTGCTCAGGGACACTCCATAACGGGGCTGATTTCAGGGTTGTTTCCATTTTCTCACCTCCGCGCATATGCGCCGGGAAAGGGGCAGAAGCACCGTGTTATCTGCTCGTCTTGTTCATTTGTGCTTCGAATGAGGAGTTAGGGGCGCCCACCTGTGAATTCCGTGTACCTAAGTGAAGGTGCGAGTCGCTATTTGCGGATTCTAGCGACTTAGGGCGTTAGCAAGGTAGACCACAGGTGGTCGTCTGAAGCACTCAGTTGCACGAGGCCGGCGATTTAGTCCGTCGCTCTTGCTCGCAACCGCGTCAATGCCGCGTTTATCTCTCGCGTCAAGGCCTGGCCACGGTCCGCGGGGACCGCGGGGATCAGGGTCAGCCCCTCACAGCCGGCCAAGTCCGAGATACCACCCAAGGCGGTGGCAATCACCGGGACCCCGAGCGCCAGGGCTTCGCGGACCACGAGCGGCGCCCCTTCATGGCGGCCATCGGGCAACCTGCGGCATGGGTGCACGAAAAGGTCCGCCGCCATCATCCAGCTGGCCAGGTCGGCGTGGCCCAGGTTTCCCAGCAAGCGGAGATCCACCGCGCACGCCCGGGCCAGGCGCTGCAAGCGCTCGGCTTCCGGTCCAGTGCCCGCGATCAGCAAGCGAGGCCGAGACACCAACGGCATGCTTGCCACGGCCAGCACCAAAAGGTCGAATCCCTTGATGGGGACCAGACGACCAGCCGCCATCACCGCAGCGCCATGAATCTCCAGCCGCTGGCGTGCGGCCCGGCGCTGGGCAGGGTCCGCGCGGCGAAACACCAGCGCGTCGAGCGGCGCCGGTTCGATCAAGCTGCGCGCGCCCCAGCTTTCGGGGGCGGCACCACACAGGGCAGTGAATCGCCGGTGCAGTTCGTGGCTGACAAACACCAGCTCAACCCCCGCACGACAAATGAAGCGCGCCAGGCTCGCACCCAAGGGCACGTGCTCGAGCAAGAAGACATCGCCTCCGTGTGCGTGGGCCCGATGACGGAGGCGAGGGGCCGCCGCGCACACGGCCACGGTCGAGGGCACCAACCAATGGCTCTCCACCGCGTCCCACCCGGCGGACCGCCGAGCCACCTCAGCGACCAGGCGCACGGAAAAACCAAGAGCCTCCAGCCAGGCAGCCCCACGACCTGACGAGCTGGTCAACGCCTCGGGCGCACCGCCCTGGTAGAAGAGGCGCGCCGATCCCGTGCCGGCCAGGCGCGCCACACGCACCCCGCCCTCGACGGTGTCGCCGGGATCGCCGGCGGCCAGGACCTCGATGGTGTGTCCAGATTGCAGCAACGCCCGCACGCGCGTGCGCACGAACGAGCCCGCGGGATCGTCTGCACTGCGCGGGTACGAGGTGCAGACGACGCCGATCACGTCGGGGGAAGCTCGGCGAGGGGTGACTGCGTCCGTCCCACCCGGCGCGCCACCCCGCGTCCCACCCGCGCGATCATGGCGCGCGCGAGCAGCAACGTGATCGGTCCCAACACGCGTGGAATGCGAATCCCCGACCGCCAGTCCGGCCCGTACACCGGTCGCACCGGCACGTCGATGGCACGCGCCCCAGCGGCGGCCAGCCTGACCAACAGATCGTTGGGATATCCGTAGCGCGGGAACACCGGTCCACTCAAAATGGCGTCTAGCGCCCGCCGGTTGGCCGCGGTGTAGCCACACTGCGAATCGAAGAGGTGCCCGTAGCCCGAAGCCCACCGCGTGAGGTGAGAAAGTACGAAATTGCCAACCAGGCGCGGCCACGGCATCACCTGGTAGACCCCCGGCCAGGCGAAACGGTTTCCCTTGGCGTAGTCAGCGCGTCCCGATATCACGCTTCCGACCAAGGAGGCCAAATCCGCTGGATCCATCTGCGAATCCCCGGCCATGACCGCGGTGACATCGGCACCAAGAGCGCGAGCCCTCATGTAGCCGGTGGCGATGGCCGCACCCACGCCGCGATTCTCATCGTGATGAAGGATCTCGAGGCCACGCCGCTGGCTGCGGCGGGCGATGCGCAAAGTGGGATCGGTGCTGCAATCGTCCACCAGCAAGACGTGGTCCACGAAACCGGGGACCGAGCGCAACGTGCGCGCTATCTTGGTCGCTTCGTTGAAAGCGGGCACCACCACGGCGATGCGGTAACCGGAGAGCATGACCGTCAACTAAAACGGATTCGCGGCCCGACCGACGTTGCGGCTGGGGCCGGTCTGGCCCGACTCGAAGGGATCCTGGACGGTGGGTTCTCTCTTGCGACCCGATCGCGAACCCGAGGCTCCCTTGACCGGCTTGCTCTGCGTCGGACTCGGCTTGACCTCGGTGGCCGGGGGCGCCTGCACGATCTCCGGATCCATGACCACCAAGCCCGACCAGTCAGGACGAATCTCGTGGGTGAGGTCGCGGTAGCCAGGCAGACGGAAAAGCAGGAAGACCGCCTTGTCCTCGCGATACTCGAACTTGCGCCTGAAGGGCGTCTTGCCCAGAGATTCCTCCGAGCCGGCGAAGAAGACCTCGGCCCCGGCTGGATTCGACTGAATCGCCAAGTCGAGGGTTTCGGTCTGAATGGGAGGCCGGGTGATGGTCACGATGCCCGCCGGTCGCGAGGGAGCGGGACGCGAGCGGCGTGCCCCGAACCAGAAACCACCCACGGCCAGGGCCAGGGCGCCGGCAATGGCCCAGGTGCTCTTGCGACTGAACACCCCCTTGCGCCGCAGGTCGACGTCCGCGGCGACGGGCGGGGGCACCACCGGGGTGAGGCCGCTGCCCGCCCTGGGCAACGAGCCAGTCCGTGGCGGCACCGGCGGCACGGTGGTCGAGGTCACGCGACCGGAATGAGAGACCGAGCCTGAACCCGTGGTGGTCAGACGGGGACCCGTGACGTTCGAACGCGACGGGCTGACCGATCCGGTGATGGGCTGGCGCAGGCTGTGGCCGCCGCTCGTGTTTCGCGCCTCCATCCCGCCGTCCGTCGGGAACAGGCTGGTCATGATCTGGGCGAGTTGCGTGGGCTGAAAGCGTGCGGCGTGCACGATGTCGTCCAGCGCCTCGGCCATCTCCGAGCCGTTCTGGTAGCGCTCCTGCGAATCCTTGGCCAACGCCCTGAGCACGATTTCGTCGAGCTCGGGCGGGCACAGGGGGTTGTGCAACGAGGGGGGCAGGACATTGCACTGACGGACCTTCTCGATGGTCTGCAGATCGTTCTCGCCCTTGAACAGGCGCCGGCCGGTGAGGATCTCGTGCAGCACGATGCCAGTGGCGAAGATGTCGATGCGCCGATCGACCTCGTTACTCATGGTCTGCTCGGGCGCCATATAGGCAAACTTGCCCTTGAGCGTGCCGGACTTGGTGTTGTTGTCCTCGTTGTCGCCGGTGAGCGCCTTGGCGATACCGAAGTCCAACAACTTGACCGCACCCTCGACCGACAGCATGACGTTCGAGGGCGAGATGTCCCGGTGGATCATGCCCAGGCGGGTCCCGTCATCCGCGGTGAAATCATGCGCATAGGCCAACGCCCGGCACATCTCGCGGCCGACGTAGGCCACCAACTCGGGGCGCGGTGGCCCCACGCGCGCCCACAAGGTGCGCATGGTCTCGGCCAGGTCACGGCCGCGCACGTACTCCATGGACATGAAGTACTCGCCATCGACCGAATCCAGCTCGAAGACTTGAACGATGTTGGGATGGTTCAGCCGAGCCGCCAGCTTGGCCTCTTCCATGAACATCTTGGTGAAGGTCGGATCGTCGGAGAGGTGGGGCAGGATGCGCTTGATCACGAAAATGCGCTCGAAGCCGCCAGGGCCTTGAACGCGCGCCTTGAACACATCGGCCATGCCACCGCGGCCGATGCGCTCGAAAAGCGTGTACTTGCCGAATGAAATCGGCTGAGGAAAAACGACCCCCACTTTGTTAGCTTCGATTGTACCCCATAATGTGACCTGTCCACCCTTTTGCCCGGCTCGGCGCCCGTCTGCTCCCCTTTTCTAACCTCGGCAGACTAAAAGGAAGGGATTCCCCGGTCAATGCAAGAAACCGCTCGAGACTCCGCCGCGAAGAAGCCCGCGTCCCGGCCTGGCGCAAGGTCATGCGTGATTGCCATAGGAGGCCTCGACCCGGGCGGAGGGGCGGGCCTGATCCGCGACCACCTCACCGCGAGCGCCCTGGGCGGCCGTGCCATTCTGGTGGGCACCGCTTGGACGCGACAGGACGAACGGGGCGTACGCGGCATCGAGCTGCGCCACCCAGACATGCTACGGACGGCCATCGAACACGCTCTGGAGTCCTGCGATCCGACGCTGACGGCCATCAAGGTGGGGATGACCGGCCACGCCGCCACCATCTCCGCCATCGTGGCAGGTTTGAAAGCCTGGACCGGTCCCGTGGTCGTCGATCCGGTGCTGGGAGCGTCGAGCGGCGGGACGACATTGTTCGAAGGAGCAGCGGCAGACACCCTGCCGCTCGTTCGCCGTGCCACTTTGCTGACCCCCAACTTGGCCGAGGCATCGTGGCTCCTGGGACGCCCGGTGTCGACCCGAGAGGAAGCCCGCGGCGCGGCACGATCCCTTTCAGCCTGGAGCGGCACCAGCGTTCTGGTGAAAGGCGGTCATCTGGAGGGTCCTCCGGTTGACATTCTGGCCGCCTCGGCCGGCGAACAACTTTTCGAAGGGATTCGACTCCCAGGTCCTAGCCCGCGCGGCACCGGGTGCGCCCTGGCCACCGCCATCGCGCTGGGACTGGCCTCGGGCCTTCCGCTGGAGAAGGCCATCGGGGACGCCAAGGCCTGGTTGGCTGGACGGATCGCGACCGCGACCGAAATCGACGGCGCGCATTACTTGTGACCAGACTCGACGGCCGTGGTCTGGCGGGCGTGTCAGCGGGTTTGGCCGCGTCCCTGCTCAACGATCTCCTTGGTCTTGCGGGCAATCATCAGCTCCTCGTTGGTGGGGACAACCCACACGGCAACGCGAGATCCTTCCGTGCTGATGAGTTTTTCCGCCGGGCCCGATTTGTTGCGCCCCGGATCGCACTCGATGCCCATGAACTTGAAGGGTTCGAGCACGCGCGCGCGCATCGGAGCGTTGTTCTCGCCGATGCCGCCCGTGAAGACGATGGCGTCACAGCCGGCCATGGCCGCCATGTAGGATCCGATGTACTTGACCAGGCGATAATCGAACATCTCGATGGCCAGCTTGGCGCGGGCGTCACCCTCGGCGGCCTTGGCGATGATCTGGCGCATGTCATTGCTGAGACCTGACACGCCCTTGAGGCCGCTCTTGCTGTTCAGCAGGGTGTTCATCTCCTGCGGGGACAACTTGTCCTTGTCCATGATGTAAAGCACGACCGCCGGATCCATGTCGCCGGTGCGCGTGCCCATCAGCAAACCTTCGAGGGGGGTGAGTCCCATCGAGGTGTCGAAGGACTTGCCGTTCTTGACGGCGGTGATGCTGGACCCGTTGCCCAGATGGCAGGTGATGATCCTGAGCTTGTGCAAGTCCTTCTTCATCAGCTCGGCGCAACGACGGGCCACATACTCATGCGATGTGCCGTGGAAGCCGTACTTGCGTACGCGGTTGCGTTCCAACTGATCCAACGGCAACCCGTAGGTGTACACATGCGGCGGCATGGTTTGGTGGAAGGCGGTGTCGAAAACCGCCACCTGGGGCAGGCCGGGGAAGATCTTCTCGCACGCGGCGATGCCGGCGAGGTTGGGCGGGTTGTGCAGCGGCGCGATGCCGATGCACTCCTCGATGGCGGAACGGACCTCCGGGGTGACCAGGGCCGAGTCGGAGAACAGCTCGCGGCCGTGCACCACGCGGTGGCCGCAGGCGTCCACCTCGATCTTGTTCTTGAACAGGCCGTGCTCGGCGTCGAGCAGCATGTCCTTCATGGCCGCCACGGCCTGCGTGTGATCCTTGGCCACCACGTCGCCCACGATCTTGTCGGGCGAGCGGCTGTCACGGTAACTGAACTTGGACTTCTCGCGCCCGATCTCCTCGACCACACCCTCGGCCATCATCGTGGCGGTGTCCGCCGAGGGAAGGTCGTACAACTTGAACTTGAGCGACGAGCTGCCGCAATTGATGACCAGGACCTTCATGATGTTTACTCCCGGACTTACTGCTTCTGTGCGTACTGCAGGCGTACGACGTTGATGGCGATGACGTTGAAGATGTCGGTGGCCTTGCATCCGCGCGAAAGGTCGGATGACGGCTTGGCCATGCCCTGCAGAACCGGGCCCACTGCCTCGGCCTTGCCCAGGCGCTCGACCAGCTTGTAGCCGATGTTGCCGGCGTCCAGGTCGGGGAAGACCAGAACGTTGGCCTTACCGGCCACCGTCGAGCCCTTGGCCTTGCGCTCTCCGATGGCGGGGATCAAGGCGGCGTCCGCCTGCAGCTCGCCATCCACTTCCAGGTTGGGCCGCTTCTGCTTGGCCAGCGCGGTGGCCGCCGCGACCTTGTCGATGTCGGCGTGCTTGGCGCTGCCCTTGGTCGAAAAGGACAGCATGGCTACGCGCGGAGTGTCGCCGGTCAGGCTGGCGTAGCTGTCGGCGGTGGCGATGGCGATGTCGGCCAACTGGTTCGCGTCGGGCTGAATGACCACGGCGCAATCCGCGAAGAAGACGATCCCGTCCTTGCCGAAGGACTTGTCGGGCACGACCATAGCAAAGAAGCTGGACAGGGTCTTGAGGCCAGGCTGCATCCCCACGACCTGGATCCCGGCGCGGCAGACGTCGCCGGTGGTGTAGAGCGCGCCACCCACGAAGCTGTCAACCGCCCCCTTGCGCACCATCATGGCGCCGTACCACAAAGGATCCTTCATCTGAATAAGAGCTTGGTCCTGGGTCAGGCCTTTGGCCTTGCGCAGCTCGTAGTAGGTGTTCGCGTAATCGTCGAGATTCGGCGGCCGTGTCATGTCGACGACGTTGATCTTGTCGAGAGAGAGCTTGGCCCCGGCCGCGCTGGCTCTGATCTTGTCGGGATTGCCCAGGACGGTGATCTCGGCGATGCCCTGCTTGGTGGCCAACACCGCCGCCTCGATGATGCGAACATCCTCACCTTCTTGCAGTACGACTTTGCGGGGACTGGTCTTGGCCTTCGCGTGAATCTGTTCGATGAAGGTGGGCATGGTGAATCTCTCCTGGACAGTCTTCAGGCTGCCTGCGTCGGACACGCCAGCGTCAATGACACGCGTATCGGTCGGATGATGGCAGCCGAGAATTGAGTGTATGAAACGGCCAACGCCGACAAGCGATGGGACGGCACGACGGGCGCAGAGTAGTCCCGCCTGAAGGTCCGATCAACATGCTTCGACAAGGATCAGCAGGCAATCCGACCGGTGCGAGCCCGTCATCTCAACCCACGAGAGTGTAATCTCTATCGACAAGGTCGAGATGAGGGAGTCTGGTGCCGACTAGCCGGAGCTAGGCGCAGCCAGCGCGTCCGCGTCCGCGCGATCTTTCTCTCGCTCGGAGGCTCGCTTCGCCGCGATGAGATCCTCGCGGCCGATGACGTTCACGCCGACATCCTCGACCTTGGCGGTGGTTCGGCGTTCCCACGCGCTGGAGAACGACAGGCCTCGCATGCCCTTGACCAGATCGATGCGGTCGGGGGGAACGCCGATCCAGACCACTTCCAAAGGCGATGCCGCGCTCAGGTGCTCGACCGCCAGGGTGCCCGCGCCGAAGGTGGTCATGGCCCTATACACGCATTCCAGATTGTCGGGGGAGTCGTCCAGCCAAACATCCATGTGCCGCGTGGTTCGTGGCTGCCCGTAGAAATCCACAGCGTAGGCTCCGACGAGCAGGTAGCGAGCATCGACCGCAGCCAACGCCCGCAGGAACGTCATGAAGTGCTTGTTGAGTTCCAACTTGGCCTCCTCTAGAAAGTGTGGAGACCCTAGGATCGCACGGAAACGCTCCCCTGGGCAGAGGGACTGTGGGTTTTTCGTTGGTTTTCGGGCGGTTCAGTCGTGGGCGCTCTCGAGAGCCCGGCGAAGCGCATGGGCCAGCTCTTCCGAAGTGAAAGGCTGGTGCAGAAGGCGAGCTCCACTCTCGTAAACGCGCCGCTCGGCCAGAGAACCATAGCCTTGGCGCGAAATGAACAAGGACCTGAGACCCGGCCGAATGGCCTGCATGGCTCGCACGAAGGCCCTTCCCCCCACGCGGGGCGTGGCCAGATCCGTCACCAGCAGATGAATGGTCCCCTGATGCACGCGCGCATACCCTTCCGCGTCGGCAGGGCCGGTTGCCTCGAGCACGATGTAGCCAAGTTGTCTCATGATACTCGAGGCTTGGGCGCTCACCCGCACGTCGTCCAAGGCCACGAGCACGGTTTCGGAATGGGCGTGGGCGCGCTCGAGCAGGTCGGAGCTGATGGTTTCTTCGAGGACACGCGCCTCGCCCTCGCCGCCCTGGTCCGAGCTTGGGACCATGGCCCCGCCAATCTGCATCGAGTGCGCAACCACCAGCTCGGGCTCGCACGCGCTGGTGTCACTGCCTTGGAGGACCAGCAAGGTTTGGTGATCCGGCCCTGGTACGCAACGCGCCTCGACGGAGAAGCTGCGCCAGCTGCCGCTCTGGTGTCGAATGCGCAAATCCACTCGCACCGGACGCTCTTCACCACGCAAAAGCGCGCGAACCAAGGCCACGTCGTCAGGGTGCAAGATCTTGAAGAAATCGGCGCCCAAAAGCTCGCCGCGTCTGTGCCCAAGGTGACGATGGACAGAAGGCCCGATCTCGCGGATGCTCGCGAAGGAGTCAATCACGAGCAGCAGGTCAGCCACATCGGAGTCCGAGCACCTGCGTGTAGACCTCGTGGCCGCACGCGGACCAGCTTGCCAATTGACTGGCGAATCAACAGCGTTTCTTCCAGTCACGATTCCACCCCCCTTCAAGCCAAGCTTACGTGGTTGAGCGCGGATTTCACCGCGTGTCCCAGTTCCTGAACCAAGGCGCTCTTGGTGACGAAGCCCGCCGCCCCCGCCCGCCGCGCCAAGATGGCGTAGGGCGATTCCGGCAAAGAGCTCACGATGATGACGGGCAGCAGCGGCTTTGTGTTCCTGAGTTCCTTCAGGACCTCGATTCCGCTGCGCCCAGGCAATCGCATATCGAGGAGCACCAGATCGAATGCCTGCTTCCAGGCCAGATCCAGCCCTTCCTCGCCCGAACCGGCGGAGACCATCTCGGCCTCGGGCACCGCACCGGCCAAGAGCTCGCCGATGCGCTGGCTGACCGCGGGATGGTCATCAACCAGCAGGATCCTCATGGGCCGTTTGCAACCAACTGCCATGCCCTCAAAATCCCACGCCCCAAGGTCGACCACTGCAGGGACCTGTCCGATTCGCCTGTCGGCCGGTGTCCTACAAGCGCGGCAGAAGTTGGCTCGGCAACCAGGAGCCTACGAGACGAGGCCTTCGTGCAGGGCGTACTGGATCAGCTCGGCGTTCGAGTGCATCTGCATCTTCTCCAGCAGCCTGGTCCGGTAGGTGCTCACGGTTTTCTCGCTCAAGGATAGGCTCGCGCTGATCTCCTTGACCGACTTTCCCGCGGCCAAGCCGCGCAGAACCTCGAGCTCCCGATCGGAGAGTCTCTCATGGACGGGGCGATCGCCAGACTGCAGGTTCTTGGCCAGAGTCTCGGCAAGGCGCGCGCTGACATGGGTTCCGCCCGTCAGGACCTTGCGAACGGCGCCGGCCAACTCCTCGGCCGCGCCCTCCTTGTTGACGTATCCGGCAGCACCGGCGCGCAAGGCGCGCAAGGCATAGTGCTCTTCGGCGTGCATGCTGAGAACCAGGACCGGAATCTTGGGGCGCAAACGCTTGATGTCCCGCAGCGCCTCCACGCCGCCGCGTCCGGGTAGAGAGATGTCCAGGATGACGACGTCCCAGGGGTCGCGCTGCAACTTCTCCAGGGCTTCGCTGGGTCGTCCCGCCTCGCCAAAGGCGACATTGCCCAAGGCTTCGGTGAGGATGTCCCGTACACCTCGCCGGACAACCGCGTGATCGTCCACCAGCAAGACCCTAGTCATCGCTTCCATACTCGGTTCCTGGGGTTTGGTTCTGAAGACAGACCACACCTGAGAGCCCATCTCTCCGGGAGTCATCTTGACGCAATATCCCTCCAGGGAACCCCAGCATGTTTTTATAGGATAGACCACCCGGGCGGATGTGGAAGCAAAACCATCCACGCTTCGGACACCGTCCGAGCCCACTGCCCGACGGCAAGAATGACAAAGGCGGCGCCGGGATTCCCGAACGCCGCCTTCTGTTCGTGGTTCTAGTGGCTGGAGTAGATCACGAGCCGGCAGTTCTTGTCGCACCTTTCCCTAGCATCGGGCTCGCTCGACTTGTTGCCCTCGGCGTCCACCTTCTGGCCATTCAGCTCCGCGCCGAGATCGCACTCTTCGTTGCGGTCGGTGTCGAGTTGTCCGTCACCACAGAAGTGCGGGGTCTTGCAGCCGAAGGTGCAGCCGTCGGGGCCGTCGACCTTGTTTCCGTTCTCCTTGCCCAGGTCGCAATCCTCGCCGTCATCCTTGGCGACCTCGCCGTCGCCGCAGAAGGGTCCGAACTTGCACTTGGTGGTGCAGCCACCGTACTTGCTATCATCGTTCTGGCCGCTGCAGCGCTCAGACGGAACATCGACGCTGCCGTCGCCACAGTCGCATTCCTCGCCGGCCGACACCTTGCCGTCGCCACAACGAGGTGTGCAGTCGGATCGATTGGTGGCGTAGCCGTTGAGGGTGAGCTGGTAGTTTGACTCGGGCGGGTGTCGGTCGGCGCCAAAGATGGCGATCTCGTAGACCTTGCCGTCCTCGAGGCCAAGCTTGACGGTCCTCTTGCGGAAGTCAGCCCCCTCTGCGGCCGTCGGCTTGGGGTTCATGTTGGCCGGTGCACAATCGACCGCCCCCGCGGTCACGCCCACGATGTTGCCCGCCGTATCGAGACAGCCGCCCTCGACCACCTCCGCGTTCCCTCCGGTCTTGTCGGAAACGGTCACGCTGCCAGGCAGTTGCTGGTGCACGCCGCCGAGGTCGAGAACCAGTTGGCCGTTGATGAAGATGAAGAGGTCGTCGTCGCCGAAGAACTTCAGCTCGATGCCCGTGTCCTTCTTGTACAGGAAGTAGTAGCGGGCCTCGTCGGTGAAGTAGTTGTTGTGCTTCTGGCCAGCCACCCCTATCACCCAGCAACCGTCGTCCAACGTGTCATCGGTAGCACAGTCGGTCGAGGTCACGCGCGGGACGAACAAGTACTGGTCGCCGGTGCAGGTGGACCAGATGGGGTTGCCGTTGCCGTGGTTCCAGTAGGGCCACAGGTTGCACAGGGTGGCTTGGCTCGCGTTCAAGGTGTCGAGCGGATAGAAGCCGGTGCCCGCCAGGCTCTTGCTGGTCATCTCGGTCTTGCTGGCGTACTGGTACACGTTGGTTCCATTGGAGAGCTGCCGCAGGGCCTTCATCTCGATGACGCCGGTGAACTTCTTGTTCACCTTGTCGTCGTCGTTGAACCACTGGTTGAAGCTGCTCGCATCCTTGTAGGCCGGCGCCGTGCCAGAGAAGACCGGTCCGCCTGGGGAGCTCGCGGTGTACTTCAGCAAGGTCCCGGTCCACTTTCCGGCCGTGCTTTCGGTGGAGATCGCCGATCCCGCGCTGCCGCCGAGATAGCCAGCGGCCCCGTTGGACAGGGGGCTGTCGTTGCCGGCCTCGGTGTAGTTGCCGGGGATGCGGTTCGAGTTGGCGATGTTCCAATCGCTGAACTGGCAGTCGCACACCTTGGTGGTGCCAGGCTGGGGCTTACCCTTGGACAACTTCTGGCCCATGATGTCCCAGCAACGCTTGGTGGAATCGTTGCCCTTGCCCGGGCCGCCCGAGTTGGGGACGCAGACGGTGGTTGAGCTCTTGGAGCCGTTGTACTTGGTTCCCAGGAAGAAGAAGTCCGGGTGACCGCCTGACGAGGCGTTCTCGGGCTGGAAGTCACGGTAGGTGACGGGCAGCTGCAAGCAGTCCGTGCCGTTCGCGCTGTCCTTGCAGGGAGACGAGTCGGGGATCAGCTTGTCCGAGCAGGTGAAGCCCTTGTCCTTCTCGACCTTGCAGTCCTGTGAGCACCCGTCGTTGTCGACCTGGTTGCCGTCGTCGCACTCTTCGTCGCTATCCCGGTTGCCGTCGCCGCAGGCGGTGCTGCAGGCCTGAGTCTCGCCCTTGTCGTTGAGGCAGCTCGGCTCGAGTGTACAGGTCTTCGAGCAACCCTTGCCGTCGCCGTAGAACAAACCGTTGGGCCCGGAGCAGCCCTCCGGCGGCTTCTCGCTGCCGTCGCCGCAATCGCACTTCTCGCCGGTCTCCTTGACGCCGTTTCCGCACACCGAGATCTTGCACTTCTCGCCGGCCGTCGGACAGTCCGCGCCGGGCTCGATCTGGCAGGTGCTCGAGCACCCGTCCTCGCTCGCGTCATTGCCGTCGTCGCACTTCTCGCTGCCGATGATCTTGCCGTCACCGCACTTGGGGGTGCAGCGCTGACCAGGCACGCGGCACTCGTAACCGTCCTCGATCTTCTTGCAGTCCTTGGCGCAGCCGTCCCCGTCGCTCTCGTTCTTGTCGTCGCACATCTCGTCCGAAGTCAGGACGCCGTTGCCGCATTTGCGCTGATCGATGCACTTCTTGCCCTCGTCGGGGCACAGCCAGTTGGCTTCGAGCTGGCAGATGCTGCTGCATCCGTCGTCTTTTTCTTTGTTGCCGTCGTCGCAACCTTCGCCGGGATCCTTCTTACCGTCGCCGCAGTTCTTCGTGTTGATGGCGACCGCCGTGTTGATCGAGCTGCCCCCGATGGGGCCGCCACAGCCCAAGACGCCGCAGCCGCTGGATCCGCCGCTGCCGCCGCTGCCGCTGCCCTCGTTACCTCCCTCGCCACCCGTGACCTCCGTGCTGACCTCGGCCGGGCTGCAGCCGGAAACAACCAGGAGTGCAATCGCTCCGCCCAGGAAGAAGGTGCAGGAGCCTTTGGAGACACAACGGCCAATGTTCATGCTCATGGGAACGCCTCATGTGGAAAGTGGCGGGGTCACCTGCTGAACGAGCAGTAGTATACCTAATACCCCAATAGGCTAAGTGGTGAGAAGCTTCCTATTCTAAACCACCGTTCATGATTCTGGAACACCGCCAAACCAGCCATCTTGCTGAGAATTCACATTTCAGATGGCCAAAGCCGGGTTTTCATGAGAACCCTGGATTTCTCGGAGATCTGTAGCGATCCGGAATCATGAACGGCCATTTAGGGAGGGCCCATCCCCTTCTTCTGGACGAGGCAGGTTGGGGAGCCCCCTTCAAGGACAAGCACCGGCCAGAATATTGCTACGTGTTAGGTGTTGTCGATATCCGGGCGCGAACAATCGGAGGAACGACTAGGGGGACATACTCGCCCGAAATTGGCGGCTCAGGTCAAGCGCAAACTCGATGGAGTTTCCTTTCTCACGGCCGGACGTCCACCCCAAATCTGATGCTAGTATGCGGGCCTCCTGCTCGGCGGTTCCCAGACTCTCTGCGACGTCGTGCTTCGACCGTACCCTCTGATAGGATGATGAAGAACCATGGAAAACGTGAAGATTCTCCTCGATGACAGCGAGATCCCCCGGCAGTGGTACAACCTAGCTGCCGACCTGCCCACGCCGATGCTGCCCCCCCTGGGCCCGAACGGGCAGCCTGTCACTCCAGAGCAGCTAGCCCCCGTGTTCCCGATGAACCTCATCGAGCAGGAGGTCAGCACCCAACGATGGATCGACATTCCGTCTGAGGTCCTGGACATCCTGTACCGCTGGCGGCCCTCGCCTTTGCGACGCGCCGTATACCTGGAAAAGCACCTGAAAACGCCCGCCCGCATCTATTACAAGGACGAGAGCGTCAGCCCGGCGGGCAGCCACAAGCCCAACACCGCTGTTCCCCAGGCTTGGTACAACAAGGCCTTCGGCATCAAGCGCCTGACCACCGAGACCGGCGCCGGCCAGTGGGGCAGCGCCCTGGCCTTTGCCTGCAGCCTGATCGGCC
Source organism: uncultured Myxococcales bacterium (assembly GCA_964535465.1). Lineage (GTDB taxonomy): Bacteria > Myxococcota_A > Polyangia > Fen-1088 > Fen-1088 > Fen-1137. The sequence goes on along the minus strand of CAZHUY010000019.1, from coordinate 18,477 downwards.
TGGAGTGCAAGGTCTTCATGGTGCGCATCAGCTTCGACCAGAAGCCCTTCCGCAAGCTGATGATGCAGGTGTGGGGCGGCGACTGCATCTCCAGCCCCAGCAACCTGACCAACACAGGCCGCAGCATCCTGGCCAGCATGCCTGACACACCCGGCAGCCTGGGCATCGCCATCAGCGAGGCCATCGAGGTCGCGCTCGCAGACACGACGGGTCAGACGCGCTACTCGCTGGGCAGCGTGCTCAATCACGTGCTCTTGCACCAGACCATCATCGGGCTGGAGGCCAAGGCCCAACTCAAGAAGGCAGGCGAGAAGCTGCCCGATGTCGTGATCGGTTGCGCAGGCGGCGGCAGCAATTTCGCCGGTTTGGCCTTCCCCTTTGCCCATGAGGTGATCAACGGGGCCAAGATGACCATCATCCCGGTCGAGCCCGCGGCCTGTCCTAAGATGACCAAGGGCCAGTTCATGTATGACCACGGTGACGTGGCCGGGATGACGCCGCTCATGGCCATGTACTCGCTGGGTCACAACTTCGTCCCCAAGCCCATCCATGCAGGAGGCCTGCGTTACCACGCCATGGCGCCTCTGGTTTGCCAGGGCATCCTCGAAGGCCTGTTCCAGCCGCGTGCCATCGGGCAGCTCAAGTGCTACGAGGCCGCCCTGACCTGGGCCAAGACCGAGGGCACCATCTGCGCGCCCGAAACCAGCCACGCCATCGCCGCCACCATCGAAGAGGCCATCAAGTGCCGTGAGAGCGGCGAGCAGAAGGTCATCATCTTCAACTACAGCGGCCACGGCCTGATGGACCTTTCAGGCTACGACGCCTATCTGTCCGGCAAGCTGATCGACTACGTCATGCCCGACGAGGAGGTCGAGAAGAACCTGCAGACCTTGAAGAACCTGCCCAAGGCCCCGATACGCAAGTCGGGACGCTGGTAAGAATCAGACATGGCGGCCAGCAGGGCGTGCTCTGCTGGCCGTTTTCTTTTGGCGGAGGACAACGGTGTTGCGAACGGCTCGGGGTTCCTGCTTGGTGTCTCGAGGTTTGTCCGTGCTGGCGGTCCTGGCCCTTTGCGGGTGCGATTCCTCATCGGGCGAGAGTGACGAGGACGGCTCGGATCGGGTGGCACCCACGGTTGAAGGCTCGGTCTACACCTTCACCAACGGCGACACCGTGTTGGCCGTGGATGCCGGCCAGGGCGGACGCATCGTCACCTTCTCGCTGGGCGGGCTCAACAGCGTGACCGCCGCCAAGTCCACGGTGGACAACAACTGGGGCTCGACCTTCTGGACCAGCCCGCAGACGGACTGGAACTGGCCCCCGCCCGCGGAGATCGATTCCGATCCCTACCAGGCATCGCTCAACGGCGGCGTACTGACCCTCACCGGCGACACGTCCCTCAAGCTGGACCTGGCCGTCACCAAGACGTTCTCGATGGACCCAGCGACTGGCCACGTCACCATCGAATACGGCATCACCAACAAGGGTAGCCAGGCGCGTTCGGTGGCGCCCTGGGAGATCACGCGGGTCGCGGCTGCCGGCCTGACCTTTTTCCCCATGGGCGAGGGTTCACCCACCAAGGGGAAGCAAGACCTGCTGAATCTGGACATCAAAGACGGCGTGGCCTGGTTCGCCTACGACGCCGCGAACATCCCCAAGGAGCAGAAGGTCTTCGCCGATGGTCGTGAGGGCTGGATCGCTCACGCCGACAGGGGGCTACTGCTGGTCAAGGCCTTCACGGAGATCTCGCCGTCACAGGCCGCCCCGGGCGAGGCCGAAATCTCTCTCTACACTGATACCGGCCACACCTATATCGAGGTCGAGAACGAGGGGGCGTATCAAGAGCTTGCCGCCAACGCCAGCCTGACCTGGACGGTGCGCTGGTTCCTGCACAAGCTGGATGACTCGGCTTCCGTTCAAGCCGGCAGCGCCGAGTTGCTGAGCACCGCGCGAGCGCTGGTCAACCCCTAGCGATGAGACGACGGCTGGACCAGATCCTGGCAAGCTGCGGCTACGGTTCTCGCCGCGAGGTCAGTCGTCTGATCGCGACGGGGCGAGTGCGCGTGGCCGGCCAAGTGCAGGAGGATGCGGGGGCCAAGGTCGAAGCCCACACGGTCCTGCTCGATGAACAGCCGCTGGATTCTCCCGACGGCATCTTCGTGCTCTTGCACAAGCCGGCGGGTTGCGTGTGTTCGCACGACGTGAACGAAGGCCGGCGCATCTACGATTTCCTGCCGTCGCGCTGGCTCTCGCGCAAACCGCGTGTCACCAGCGTGGGCCGCCTGGATCGCGACACCACCGGCGTGCTGCTCATCACCGACGACACAGCCCTGGTCCACCGCCTGACCTCGCCCAAACGCCACGTCGAAAAGGTCTATCAGGCCACCCTGGACCGCGTGCCTGATCCGCAACTGGTTCCGGCGTTTGCCGCGGGCACCTTGCGGTTGGCAGGCGAGGACAAGGCCTGCGCGCCCGCCCACCTGGTTCTGCTGGACGGCCCCGAGATCGAGCTGACCCTGACCGAGGGGCGCTACCACCAGGTCAAGCGCATGTTCGGCCATTTTGGCTACGAGGTGCTGCGCTTGCACCGCTCCCGTTTCGGCGGTTTCGTCCTGGATGATCTGCCGCCCGGCCAGTGGCGCTCCGTGCCCCGCCCGAGCTGACGGCGTGGACGAGAGGGGCGCCGCCTCTCAGGGCCAAGATGGTGGTGAACCCCGGGCGGCGGATTCATCCCTGACTTGCCTGGCCCGAGACGATATAGTTTTGCCCCTCATGATGACCAAGCCCACGAAGACGCCCGCCCAATTGGGATTTGCCATGCCCGCCGAATGGGAGCCCCACGAGGCCACCTGGTTGGGTTGGCCACACTGCCGGTCGGATTGGCCCGGCAAGCTGAGCACCATCGAATGGGTGTACGGGGAGATCGTGCGCAAAATCGCAGAGGGCGAGAAGGTGCGCATCATCATCGACAGTGCCGAGCGCGTGGCCCGCGCCCGCCGCGTCCTGAAGCTGGCTCACGCCAACCTTCGCAACGTGGAGTTCTTCCGCGCACCCTCGGATCGCGGATGGTCGCGTGACTTCGGTCCCATCTGCGTGCGCAAGGCGGGCCCCCGGCCCGAGGTGGCCATCGCCAAGTTCAAGTTCACGGCCTGGGCCAAGTATTCCAACTGGCGACTCGACAATCAGCTAGCCGAGAAGATCGCCCACAAGCGCGGCATGCGCGTGTTCCCGGTCATGAACAACGGCCAGCAGGTCGCCCTGGAAGGCGGCGGCATCGACGTCAACGGCCGTGGCACATTGCTCACCACCGAGGAGTGCTTCCTCGACCAGAAGACCCAGTGTCGCAACCCGGGCATGACCCGCGAGGAATACAACCGCGTGTTCCGCGACACCCTGGGCGCCACCAACGTCATCTGGCTGGGCAATGGCATCGTGGGCGACGACACGCACGGCCACGTCGACGATCTGTGCCGCTTCGTCGACCGCAAGACCATGGTGGTCATCCAAGAGAAGAACAAGAAGGACGTGAACTGGAAGCCGCTGCACGAGAACTGGGAGCGCTTGCAGGATGCCCGGTTGGAGAATGGTTCCAAGCCCGAAGTCATCGCCCTGCCCATGCCGGCGCCGCTGCACTTCGGCGAGTGGCGCCTGCCGGCCAGCTACGCCAACTTCTACATCGCCAATGCCGCGGTCATCGTCCCCACCTTCAACGATCCATCGGACCGGATCGCGCTGGGGATTCTGGGCGAGCTGTTCCGCGATCGCCCCGTGGTGGGCATCTCGGCGGTCGACCTGGTGCTGGGCTTCGGCACCCTGCACTGCCTGACCCAGCAGCACCCCGCGCGGTGAATTCCCAGCCGCGTCTTGCCACTCTGCGCCGTCGCGGCTAGCGAGGCGGTGATGATCGCTCGATCTTGAACTCGCCGTAGGAGGCTCGGTTGACGAACGAGACCAGATGCCCGTCGCCGTCGGGCGCGAGTTGAAAGGCGCGTTCGGCGAGCGGCAACAGCGTCGCGGCATTAGAACGATCGAAAAACCAGCGATGATGAAGGGATTCGACGTGTCGTTCCCGAGAAGAAGGCGAGCACCAGCGTCGCGCAGCGTGCGGGTCACGCGCATGCAGAAGGCAAGGATCGCTCGCATGGTCGCAAAGTCGTTGGCGGTCATTCCTTGCGTGCGGACATCCTTCTTGGCATCCCAGCTGTCGAGCTTCGCGGGTGACACGTATTTGACGACGGGGCGAGCTTGGCGTCGTCCACGTGGGCGATCGCCACGCGGCTATGGGCCCCGACTTCGGGCTCTCGATGGCCGCGGAGCCAGGCCAAACGACCGGATTGCCATCAAGCACAGGACCTGTGGTGTAGACCGAGGGGCCCAGGGCGCGCCCCTCGGCATAATCGGCGCGCGCGATGAGCGTCTGGGCCGTGCCCCACATGTTGCGGATGGCGGTCACGCCGTTGGCGACATAGAGCGTGCCATCGTCGGCGTCCTCCAGGTGCACGTGCATGTCGACCAGGCCAGGCATCAGCCATTTGCCATGGCCATCGAGGCGGGTGATGCCGTCAGGAACGGGCGTGCTCGCCGATCACGGTCTCCTGCCCGGTGGTTGATCGGCGCACCCGACCGGCCCCGCTCCCCCCAGTTGCCACGCTCCTCTTCAAATGTGGAAATATCGCGGGGCTCCGGGTAGTTATACGCGTTCGAAACAATCCCAGCTTCCCTGAGGAGATCGCATGGACGTCCGTGTCATCAATGAAATGGTCCAACAGCAGTCCGCGTTCGTCGAGAACCTGACGGCCGAGGTGGGCAAGGTCATCGTGGGCCAGAAGACCATGGTGGAGCGCATCGTCATCGGCCTGCTGGCCGGGGGCCACGTGCTGCTGGAGGGCGTGCCCGGGTTGGCCAAGACCCTGACGGTCAAGACGCTGGCCGACTGCCTCGACATGCGATTCCAGCGCATCCAGTTCACGCCCGACCTGCTGCCCGCGGACATCGTGGGCACGGTCATCTACAACCAGAGCAAGAGCGAGTTCGTGTCCAAAAAGGGGCCGATCTTCGCCAACCTGGTGCTGGCCGACGAGATCAACCGCGCCCCCGCCAAGGTGCAGTCGGCGCTGCTCGAAGCCATGCAAGAGCGGCAGGTGACGGTGGGCGACGAGACCCACCCCCTGCCCGACCCGTTCCTGGTCATGGCCACGCAGAACCCCATCGAACAGGAGGGCACCTACGCCCTGCCGGAAGCCCAACTGGACCGCTTCATGTTGATGGTCAAGGTCGGCTACCCCACCAAGGAAGACGAGCGGGCCATCATGGATCGCATGACCGCGGGGGTTTCGGTGCGCGCCGCGCCGGTGGCCACGCCCAAGCAGATCATCGAGGCGCGCTCGGTCCTGAGCCAGATCTACATCGACGAGAAGATTCGCGACTACATCGTGAACATCGTGCATGCCACGCGCGAGCCCAAGGCCTATGGCCTGGCCGAGCTGGCCGACTTCATCCAGTTCGGCGCCAGCCCGCGCGCGTCCATCTACCTGAACCTGGCGGCACGGGCGCACGCCTTCTTGCGACGCCGCGGCTACGTCACGCCCGAGGACATCAAGGCGGTGGGCGCGGATGTCCTGCGCCACCGGGTCATCCTGACCTACGAGGCCGAGGCCGAGGAGATGACCTCGGAGCAGGTCGTGCGCAAGCTGTTCGAGCACATCGAAGTTCCCTAGTACACGGAAATGCTGACCCGCGAGCTGCTGCGGAAGATCCGCTCGATCGAAATCGTGACCGAGCGCCTGGTGCGCGATCGGATGGCGGGACAGTACCATTCGGTGTTCAAGGGCGCGGGCATCGCGTTCTCGGAGGTGCGCCAGTACATCCCGGGCGATGACATCCGGCTCATCGACTGGAACGTGTCGGCGCGCATGAACGAGCCGTACATCAAGCTCTTCGTGGAAGAGCGCGAGATGACCGTGCTCTTGCTGGTGGACATGTCGGCCTCGGGACGTTTCGGCTCGGTGGGGCAAGAGAAGCGCGACCTGGCCGCCGAGCTGGCCGCGGTGCTGGCGTTTTCCGCCATCAAGAACAACGATCGCGTGGGGCTCATCATCTTCACCGATCAGGTCGAGCGCTTCGTTCCGCCCAAGAAGGGCAAGAAGCACGTGCTGCGCGTGATCAGCGAGATCCTCTCGTTCGAGCCGCGTTCGCCACGCACCAATCTGGGCAAGGGGCTGGATTTTCTCGGCCGCATCGCCCGCCGGCGCGCGGTGGCCTTCCTGGTGTCCGACTTCCTGGCGCCGACGGCGGATTACGAGCACTCGCTGCGCATCGCCGCCCGCCGCCACGATCTGGTGCCGGTGGCGGTCACCGACCCCCTGGAGGAACAGCTGCCACCGGTGGGGCTGATGGAGGTGCAGGATCCCGAGACTGGCGAGATCGTGGTCTTCGACACGTTGGGCCCCGAGGCCAAGGCCTTTGCCGAGCAGAACCGGGTGGCCCGCGAAACGCGCGAGGCCCTCTTCCGCCGGCTGTCGCTCGACGCCATCGCGGTCCGCACCGATAAGCCCTATTTGCCCGCGCTGACCGCCTTCTTCGAGGCGCGCGCCCGGAGGCTGAGACATTGAGCGGCTCGCTCTTTCTCACCCTGTTGCTGGCCTTGGACGGCGGCGCGCGCACGGATGTCCTGCCCGCGGCGCCCAGCGAGCCCACCAGTCCCGACGCCCCCACGGTGACCGCGCGGGTGGACAAGCCCGAGGCACGGGTGGGCGATGCCCTGCAACTGTCCATCACCGCCGTCGGGCAGGTGGCCACCCCGGTCATCCTGCCCGAGAACATCGATCTGTCGCCCTTCTCCGAGCTGAACCGCCGCCTGGAGGAAAAAGACCTGGGCGACGGCAAGATGCGGCGCGAGTTCACCCTCACGGTGGCCGCCTACCAGACCGGCAGCCTGGAGATCCCCGCCGTCGAGGTGACCTATTTCGGCAAGGGCGGCCGGGTCCTGACCGCACGCACCTCGCCCATCCCGGTCTCCATCACCAGCCTGATCGCAAACGAGCCCGAGCCCAAGTTGAAGGACGACGCAGCTCCCGTGCCGGTCGTCCAGCGTGACTACCTGTACGCCTACATCGCGGCCGGACTGGCCGCGGCGGGCCTGGGTGCCCTGTTGGCGCTCTTCATCCGTCGCCGCTTGCGCAACCGAGCCCAGCATCGCCCCGCGCCTCCGCCCCGCCCCGCCCACGAAGTGGCGTTGGAGCGCCTGGATCGTCTGGGAGCCCAGTTGGCGGGCGCCGACGATCTGCGCCCCTTCGTCTTCGAGCTGTCGGAGATCATCCGCCAGTACCTGGGCGCGCGTTTCAACTTCGATTCGCTGGAGCTGACCACCGAGGAGCTGGTCCTGCGCCTGCGCCGTCGCGTGCCCGTGCAGGAGATGCGCGGCTTCGTCCTGGGCGAGGCCGAGGGCTGGCTGGCGGGTTGCGATCTGGTGAAGTTCGCCAAGATCGCGCCCAGCATGGCCGAGGCTCGAGGCGCTCTCGAAACCGCGATCCGCATCGTCGAGGCCAGCCGCCCGCGGCCCGAACCCGCCGCCCAGCCGCCCAGCCAGGAGGCCCCGCATGCCTGAGACCGGCGCCAAGCAGCCGCGCCAGCGTGGACGCATGCCCTGGGCTCTTTTGGCGGGCGTGTTCCTGCCGGCCGCGCTCTTCTTCGTTTGGTGGTTCCGCTCGCTGGAGTTCTTCCGCTTCGCCCACCCCTGCGCCTTGGCGTTGATCCCGCTGGCCGCCGGGTTGGTCATCTGGGCCTCGCTGTGGCGAGGACGTGGCCGGCGCCCGGTGTTCGTGCACTCGCGCGCCGGTGAGATGGGCAAGCTGCGGCGAGGTTGGGCGTCGCGCTTGGCCGACCTGCCTTTGGTGCTGCGCCTCTTCGTGGTGGTGCTGGTGGGTCTGGCGGTGGCGCGGCCGCAGACCCCACAGAAGGACGACGACCTCGAGCTCGAAGGCATCGACATCGTGGTCACCTTGGACCTGTCGGGGTCCATGGAGGAGACGGATCTGCGACCCAACCGCCTGGAGGCCGCCAAGCTGGTGATTCAGGACTTCGTGAAACGCCGCAGGGGCGATCGCATCGGCCTGGTGATCTTCGGGCGCGAGGCCTACACCTATACGCCGCTGACCCTGGACCACGGCACCTTTCTGCGCATGCTGGCCGAGTTGCAGCCCGGGATCGTCGACGGACGCGGCACCGCCATCGGCAACGGGTTGGGCGTGGCCCTATCGCGCCTGCGCAAGTCGGACGCCAAGTCCAAGGTCATCATCCTGCTCACCGACGGGGACAACAACTCGGGCAACATTTCGCCCATGCAATCCGCGACCTTCGCCCAAAAGATGGGCGTGAAGATCTACACCATCCTGGCGGGGAGCCATGACAGCAGCCGCGAGGCCGACAGTCAGAACCAGGCGCAGCAGCGCTTCCCGGTCAACCCCAAGTTGCTCGAACAGATCGCGGGCATGACGGGCGGCTCGCCCTACCTGGCCACCGACACGCGCTCGTTGGCCCTGCGTTTCCAGACCATCCTGGAGGAGCTGGAGAAGTCGCGCATTCGCGATCGCGGCATCCTCTACGCCGAGCTCTTCCCGCGTTTCCTGTGGCCGGCCTTTGCATTCCTGTTGCTCGAGCTGGCGCTGCGCCTGACGCGTTTGCGGAGGTTGCCATGAGGTTGGCCCACCCGCACATGCTGTGGCTGCTCTTGGCCGCGCCTGCGGTGGTGTTGGCCTTCGCCATCGCGTTCGCGCACCGGCGTCGCATGCTGCGCCGCTTGGGCGATCCCGCGCTCATCGCGCGCATGTCGTCGACGGTTTCGCTGCCGCGCAAAGTGCTGTCCGCCGCCATGCTGGTCCTGGCGGTGGCGCTCTTGGCGCTGAGCCTGACGCGACCGCAGGCCGGGGGCAGCGCCCGCCTGGAGAAACAACGCGGACTGGATGTGGTGGTGGCCTTGGATTTCTCCAAGTCCATGCTGGCCAAGGACATCTATCCCTCGCGTCTGGAACGCGCCAAGCGCGAGTTGGAGCGGCTGATGGACCGCCTGGCCGGGGATCGCATCGGCCTGGTGGCCTTCGCCGGCGAGACCCTGACCTACCCGCCCACCACGGACTACGCGGCGGTCAAGCTCTTCTGGCGCGACATGACCCCGTCCGACATTCCCGTGGGCGGCACCGCCATCGGCCGCGCGTTGAAGGCGGGACTGGAAATGTTGAAGCGCCTGCAAGCCAAGGGCGGCGAGACGCGGGGCCAGGTCATCCTGCTGCTCACCGACGGCGAGGACACGGAGAGCGAACCCATGGAGGTGGCCGAGGAGGCCACCAAGCTGGGGGTGAAGATCTTCGCGGTGGGGATCGGATCGCGTTCGGGCGAGCTGGTGCCCGACCTCAACGAAGAGGGCCAAGCCCAAGGTTACGTCAAGGATCACGACGGTAAGTACGTCACCTCGCGCTTATCCGAGGAGCTGCTGTCCAAGATCGCGGCGCGCACCGGCGGCGAATACCTGCGCGCCGACGCTCGCCACTTCGGCGTCGAGACCATCGAGGCCGCCTTGGCCGGACTCAAGCGCACGGAAAACGAGGCCCGCCTGGTGAAGAGCTACGACGAGGTCTACGAGTACCTGCTGGTCCCCGCCTTCCTGTTGCTGGTGGGCGAGGCCTGCATGAACGTGCGACGCAGGAGGCGAGCGTGACATCCCGCAGACCGACCCGCGCTCCTTGGATCCTGCTGGTGCTGTGGCCCTTGGCCGCGGCCTGGAATCCACTCGAACGGACCAACCGCGCGGTGGAGCACGGGAACGCCAGCATGCAAAAGGGCAACGCCGAGGAGGCGCTCGGCCGCTACGACGAGGCGGTGTCGGCGCTGCCGTCGGAGCCAGGCGTGCACTTCAACCGTGGCACGGCACTGATGTCGCTGTCGCGCTATGAAGAGGCCATCGCCGAGCTGATGAGGGCGACCGAGGCCAGGAACACGCCGCTCAAGGCCGCGGCCTTCTACAACCTGGGCAACGCCTACTTCAAATCAAACCGCTACGCCGATGCCATCGCGGCCTACAAGCGATCGCTGGGGCTGGTGCCCGGCGACATGCGCGCCAAGTGGAACCTGGAGCTGGCCCTGCAGAAGAAGGAAGAGGAAGACAAGAAGAAGCAGGATCAGGAGAATAAGGATCAGGATAAGAACCAGGACGACAAGAACAAGCAGGACAACGACCAGAAGAAGGATCAGAACAAGGACCAGCAGAAGCAAGACCAGCAGAAGCAAGACGAGCAGAAGCAGGACCAGCAGAAACAGGACGAGCAGAAGCAAGACGAGCAGAAGCAAGACGAGCAGAAGCAAGACGAGCAGAAGCCGCAGCAAGATGAAGAGCCCCAGGAACAGCCGGCCGGTCAACCCCAGGATGACAAAGTTCCGGAAATGAGGGAGATCAACGCCGTCTTGGACAGCCTGGAGCGAAGCCCCAAAGATCTGGAAAAGATGCGCGCTCGTCTGCGCGCCGTGCGCCGCGCGCCGCCGGCCAAGGATTGGTAGACATGCGCTCCTTGGGCCCGATCTCGTCCGCTCTGGCTGTCGTGCTGGCAGCCGGTGTCGCGTATGCGGCCGAGCCGAGCTTCGTGGCCCGGGTCGACCGCACCGAAGTCGGCCAAGGCGACTCCTTCATTCTGGAGATCACGCTCTCCGTCGAGAATGGCCGCGTGGACCACTACCGCGCGCCCGACCTGCGCGGCTTTCGCGTGCTGTCCGAGCGGCCCAGCCAGTCGACCCAGGTGCAAATGGGCGGTGGCCAGGTCTTCCAGCGCCAGGTCTATGGCTGGCACTACGAAGTGCTGACGCTGGAGAAGGGGAGCTTTAGCGTGGGCCCGGCCAAGGTGCGGGTCGACGGCAAAGAGCTGCGCACCGACAAGATCGCCATCAGCGTGGTCGAGGCCGCCCAGGGCGCGCCCACCCGACGCTCACGGGGCTTGCCCCGCGGCATCCCCAACCCCGGATTGCCTTTTCCCGGTTTCGGCATTGCCGACGACGAGCCAACCGTCGACCCGGCGACCAACCGGGGCGGCCGTCGCAACTTTCTGCGCGTGCAGCCCAGCAAGACCAAGACCTACGTAGGCGACCAGATCACGGTCGACTGGTTCCTTTACCTGACCGAGCGCCAGGACAAGTACAGCACCACCTCCGAACCGCGCACCGACGGGTTCTGGGTCGAGGATCGCAACGTCACGAACAACCGCGGCGGCCTGGCGCTGAGTGAACAGAGCTACGAGGGTCGCACCTACTTGGTGGCGCCCCTGATCAAGAAGGTGCTGTTCCCGCTGCACCCCGGACGCCTGACCATCAGCCCGCTGGAATCGGAGATCTCGCGCGTCGACTTCTTCGGCGCGACCCTGCGCACCGAGCGCCTGAAGACCGAGCCGCTCACCATCGAGGTTTTGCCCCTGCCCACCGCGGGCCAACCGCCCAATTTCGATACCTCCGCCGTGGGCCAATTCACCCTGCGTGCCGAGGTGGATCGTGATCGCGTCAACGTGGGCGAAGCGGTCACGCTGAAGCTGATCATCAACGGCCAGGGCAACCTGCGCAAGCTGGCCGCCCCGATCCTACCTCGCCTGGACGGCTGGAAGGTCTACGAACCCAAGGTGTCGGTCACCCTGGATCAAAGCGAAAAGGTGGCCGGCAGCAAGACGGTCGAGTATCTGTTGTTGCCCGAACGAGCGGGAGGCACGGACATCCCACCCTTCACTCTGGCGTTCTTCGATCCGGAACGGGGCAGCTACGTCAGCGAGCGCAGCAACAGCTTGCACATCGAGGTCACCCCCGAAGGCACTCCCGCCGCCACGCAGCCCGCCGGCGCAAGCACGGTGGCCGGCGCGGTTCGGCCCTCCGCGGGCGGCGAGAATGTTCTGGCCTTGGACATTCGACCCTTGCGCAATCGCCCCACCTTGCGCCGCGACCTGGGCACCAGCTTCTACCAATCGCGCGGCCTCCTGGTCGTGGTGGTGGCCCCCCCCGTGTCCTTGCTGCTGACCGCGTTCTTCGGCTTCGTACGCGAGCGCCTGAGCAAAGAGACCGAGAGCACCCGGCGCCGTAAGCTGCGTCGCCTGGCCCGCCGCCGCATGCGCACCGCCGACGCCCACCTGCGCGAGGGCCGGCTGGGACAGGCCTTTGGCGAGATCGAGCGCGTGCTGCGCGAATGCCTGACTGGCAAGTTGCGCCAGCCCATCGCGGGCATGCCGCTCGATGAGCTGCGCTCGGCCCTGGCCCAGGCCGGCCTGAACCCCGATCTGGTGACCGCCACGCTGCAAGCCCTGGAGGATTGCGACCGCGCCCGCTTCGCGCCCGGCAGCCTCTCGGCGCAAGAGGTGAGCGAGGCCCGCGATCGCGCCAGCGAGTTGATCCTGCAAATCGAAAAGGCCCCTCTGCAAGCGGAGGCGCGCTCGTGAACCGGCGCACGCTCAAGGCCGGGTTGCTGGCGGCGCTGCTCCTCCTGGGGCTCACGCGCGCGGCCCACGCCGATCTGTTGGACGAGGCCTGGAAGCGCGGCAACGACGCCTATTTCAAGGGCGATTTCGCCGCGGCCATCGCCGCCTACGAACAACTGGACCGCCAGGATGTGGTGGCGCGCGATCTCTACTACAACTTGGGCGTGGCGCATTTTCGCCAGGGCAACCTGGGGCGGGCCATCTGGTCGTTCGAGCGCGCCCTGGGCGTGGACGGTGATGACGAGGATGCGAAGTTCAATCTGGCGCAGGCGCGCAAGCTGGCCGAGCGCCGCGTGCTCGACAAGATCGAGAACGCCGAACGCGAGTCGTTGTGGATCCGTGTGGTCTCGGTGGTGAACGCCTCGGTGGCAACTTGGCTCTTCGTCGCGCTGTATCTGGGTTGCTTCGCTCTGCTCTTCTGGCGGCGGCGCGCGGCCGAGGATTCGCGCGTGGCCTTGACCGCGGGCGCGGCCATCCTGGGCACGGCCGCCCTGCTGGCGGGCCTGCTGTTGATCGGCCACATGCGTTTGGACCGCATCCCGTTTGGTGTGGTCCTGCCTGACACCGTGGCGGTCAAGGAGGGCGCGGACAGCGCCTACCGCACCAGCTTCGAGGTCCACGCCGGCCTGCGCGTGCGCATGTTGGACCGCGATCAGGATTGGGTGCGCGTGCGCCTGGCCAACGGCCTGGAGGGCTGGCTGCACAGCGAAGACGTCGGACGACTGTAGGGAGGCCCCATGCAACGTCCTTTCTCACGACGCCTGGCCTGGTCCACCGCGGAGAACGCGCTGGCCCGGGCCGAGGCCGCGGCTCGCGCCTCGGGTGAGCCCATTCTCGATCTGACGGTCAGCAACCCCACGCAGGTGGGCCTTCTCTATCCCGAGGAGGAGATCGCGGCGGCCTTTGCCCGGGCGGCCCGCGCCCCCTATCAGCCCTCGCCCTTGGGCCTGTCGAGCGCGCGCGCCGCCGTGGTGGCAGACTATGCCCGCTGCGGGGTCTCGTTGAGCAGCGATCAAGTGGTGCTCACCGCTAGCTCCAGCGAGTCCTACGCGCTCCTCTTCAAGCTGCTGGGCGACCCCGGGCAAGACGTCCTGTGCCCCGTCCCCAGCTACCCCCTGTTCGAGTACCTGGCGCGCCTGGAGAGCCTGGCGCCACGCCCCTATCGCTTGCGCTTCGACGGCCACTGGCACGTCGACTTCGCCAGCCTGGATTTCTCCGGCGTGGCCGCCACCATCGCGGTCAGCCCCAACAACCCCACCGGCTCTTACATCACGGTGGAGGATTTCGATCGCTTGGCGAGCCTGGCCGCCCATAACCAGCAGGCCCTGATCGTCGACGAGGTCTTCGCGGATTATCCCCTCTCTCCCGCGCCCACCGCCCTGGCCGCTGTCGCGGGTCGCAGCTCGCCCGCCTTGGTGTTCTCGCTGGGCGGCCTCTCCAAGTCCTGCGGTCTGCCCCATCTGAAGCTCGGCTGGATCGTCGTCACCGGCCCCGCGCCCCTGGTCAAGGACGCGCTCGCTCGCTTGGAGCTGATCGCCGACACGTACCTATCCATGGCGACGCCGGTGCAGTTGGCCTTGCCCGGCCTGCTTCAGGCAGGTGCGCGCATCCGCAAGCAGATCGCCGAGCGCGTGCGCCGCAACCGCGACACCCTGACCCGCACTCTCGGCCCGCAGTCCCCCTGTACCCTGTTGCCCGCCGAAGCCGGCTGGTGCGCCATCCTGCGCGTCCCGCAAGTCATGAGCGACGAGTCCTGGGCGGCGACCCTGCTTACACAAGATCGCGTCCTGGTGCAGCCCGGCTACTTCTTCGACCTGGACATGGGCGCCACCCTGGTGCTCAGCCTGATCGTCGAGGAAGCCGTCTTCGCCGAGGGCGTGGCGCGGCTGCTGGCACGCGTCTCGGCCAGCTAGAACTGGGTAATGACGGTGCATGTTCGGAGCGCTGCACTTCCATGCTTCGTCGCACCCGAGGACGCGAGAGCCGGAGCGACCGAGACTCCTTTCCCTCTTGAATCTCAAGCCGCCGCGAGCACTCCGCGCCGCCTCATCTCCTCGAGTTCAGCCACAATCTTGGCCGACTCGACCTGATCGCGAGCGGCTGGACTCGCCGCCAGGAACGCGGAGAACGACGCCTCCATGAAGCGATCCAGATCGATACCAGCAGCAGCCGCGAGCTGAGCTGTGTCGACGATGGCCTGGCTCGCCTTCGCCACCGGTTCCAGCGTTGTGCGAACCTTGTGTTCTGGCTTCATGTTGAACCTCCACCTGTAAGGGGAGCACCAGGAGCGCGCGGTCAAGCCACCCGGTTTGGCACCTCGGCGATCGGTATCCGTGCCGCCGTGCGTGGCCGTTCAAATCGATTACGGCCCGAACCACGCCTTCCTCCCGCCACCCCATCGCTGGATGTCGAGGACGAATGGGACGCGCTAACGATTCGGTCTCGCGCCTGGCTGCGTCGCCGCTGAGTATCCCGGTTCCTCGCGACAGCATCTTACGACGGGGAGGATGCGTTTCATGGGTGTCTATGTGGTTCTGTTCGTCGCGGGTGTGTTAACCATCTTGCTCCCCTGCATTCTGCCGTTGGTCCCCATCGTCTTGGGGGTCAGCGTGACCGGTCAGCGCCGCTGGCGTCCATTGCAGATCGTGATTGGCATGGTGATTGGTTTCGTGCTGGTCACCGGAGTTCTGCAGGTGGTGCTCTCGCAATTCGTGCGTGCGGCTGATCTGGTCCGCATCGGCAGTTTCTATCTCCTGTTCCTGCTGGGGTTCGGCTTCGCCACTGAAAGACGGTGGCTTCAGATTTTGGCTGCGCTCGTCGGTGCGGCGTTCTTCCACGCACACGGCTGGCCGGTCATGCTGGTGGCCGCGGCCCTGGGGGTGCTGGGCATGCTGGTGGCTGGCCGGTTGGTGACGCGTATCCAAGGCCTGGGTGTGACCGCGCAAGCTCAGGCGCGTACCGGTTGGGGTGATTCCCCGTTGACCGCCTTGGTGGTGGGCCTGACGCTTGGGTTGGTGTGGGTTCCCTGCGCTGGTCCAGCCCTCGGCTTTGCCCTGGCGCTGGTCCGCGATCAACCGGGCCTTCGCGCCTTTGCCGCGCTTACCGTCTACGCAGTGGGGGCTTCCTTGCCCCTGTTGGCCATCGGTTATGGCGGACAGCGCGTGTTGAAATCGGCGCGCACTCTCACCCGTCATAGCGGCACCATCAAACGCGTCGCCGGGGTGGTGATGGTCGCGACCGCTTTTGGCTTGCAGGCGCAATGGTTCACCGGCGTGCAGACCTGGTTCGGCAATCGCTCATGGGGTCGACTCGGCGACAACCTGGAAGGCCATCTGGTCCAGGGGCTGCACAAGAGCAACAAGCCCGGTCGCGTGGCGGCCTCCGCCGAGGGCAACCCGAACAACGCGCAACTCCCGTCGCAAGGACCGGCTCCCGAGCTGGTGGGCCTGGGCCCTTGGTACAACTCGCCGCCCCCGACCTTGGAACAGTTGCGCGGCAAGGTCGTGCTGGTGGATTTTTGGACCTACAGCTGCATCAACTGCCTGCGCACCCTGCCCTATCTGTCAGGGTACTGGGACCGCTACAAGGATCAGCCGTTCGTGCTGATCGGGGTTCACACCCCAGAGTTCGCGTTTGAAAAGGATGCGCGCAACGTCGCAGACGCCATCAAGCGCTTGGGTATCAAGTACCCGGTCGCCCAGGACAACGCCTATGCCACCTGGAAGGCCTTCTCCAATCAATACTGGCCCGCCGAATACCTGATCGACGCGAAAGGGAACATACGCCTGACCCATTTCGGCGAGGGTGGATACGAGGAAATGGACCAGGCCATCCGAACCCTGCTCGCTGAGATGGGCGCCAAGCCAGCCCCTGCCACCGCCAGCCAGCCCGAACAGGCGAAAGTCCAAGAGGACATGTCGCCCGAGACCTACCTCGGCTCGCGCAGCTGGCAGGCGTTCGCCAACGCCGGCGGGCCGCCGGACTCCAGCCGTCACCACTACACCTCGCCGGTAGAGCTTCCTCGCGACCACTACGCCTTGGTCGGCACGTGGCAACTGGTCGACGACGAGCACCAACTATTGCGCAGCCCCAGCGGGGAAATCCGCTATCACGCTCGAGCCAGCGAGGTGAACCTGGTGCTAGGCGTAGCCCCCGGTACCGCGCCCATCACCGCCGATGTCCTGGTCGACGGCCAAAAGACCAAGACCATTACCATCGACCATCAAGGCAACTACCAGCTCTCGACCGGCGCTTACGGCGACCACGAAATCCGGGTGGTCTTCCATCATCCGGGGGTCGCTGCGTATGACTTCACCTTCGGGGCTCGGTGACGAATTCCGCGACCCAGGAATCGATGATGGTCGCCCCTGCGACCGGTCCGTGGTCCGTCTGCAACCAACTCGCCAACAAGATCTCTGTGCGAGCCCGTTCGAATCGATTATGGACAGCTCCTGTTGCTATATTGGTGAGCGTTTTCATGATGACCAACGCGGCCCGCATTCTCGAACGCATGGGGATTCGCTTCGAGCTGCGCGAATATGAGGTGGACGAGGCGGATCTTTCGGCCGAGAACGTGGCGGGCAAGGTGGGTCTGCCGCTCGATCAGGTGTGGAAGACGCTGGTGGCGCGCGGCGATCGCACGGGCGTGCTGCTGGCGGTGTTGCCCGGAAGTGCCACCCTGGATCTCAAGGCGGTGGCCAAGCTGTCCGGCAACCGCAGCGTCGAGACCGTGGCCTTGAAAGAGGTGCAGCCGTTGACCGGGTACATCCGCGGGGGTGTCACCGCCTTGGCCTGCAAGAAGAACTACCCCATCTTCGTCGACGAGATGATGCAGGTCTTCGATGTCGTGGCGGTGTCGGCCGGCGTGCGCGGCACGCAGATCGTGCTGGCCCCGGCCGACTACCTGCGCGCCACCGCCGCCACCGTCGGCAGTATCGCCACTTTTCGCGCCTCCAGCGGGTGAGGGGTGGGAGCTCACCCATGGCAACACCGCTCGCTCCCAAACGGAAGTCCCCTCGCGGACATACCGTTCAAGTCAACGATATCGAGATGTACTACCAGGACACCGGCCATGGTCGGCCCCTGGTGCTCTTGCATGGCTTTGGTGGTTCTTCGCAGAACTGGCGACCCTTTACCGCCAAGCTCGCCAAGCACCATCGCCTGATCCTCGTGGATCTGCGGGGCCATGGTGACTCCACCAATCCCGTGAACAAGTTCACCCATCGGCAAGCCGCTCGGGACGTGTTTCTCTTGCTGGACAAGCTGGGGATCGACCACTTCTCGGCCATGGGGATCAGCACGGGCGGGATGGTGCTGCTTCACATGGCCACCAGCCAACCCCAGCGCATCGAAAGAATGGTGTTGGTCAGCGCCACCCCCTACTTCACGGATCAGGCAAGGGCCCTCTTTCGCAGAGCCTCGTTCACTACCTTCCCCCCGCAAGTGCAGGCGATGTATCGCGAATGCGCGAAACGCGGTGACGATCAGATCCGTCAGCTCATCACCCAGTTCAACGCATTCGAAAAAGACCACGACGACATGAATTTCACGCCCCAGAGCCTCTCCACCATCACCGCACGCACCCTGATCGTGCACGGCGATCGCGACCGCTTCTTCCCTGTCGAAGTTCCGGTGGCCATGTATCGTTCCATCCCCGACGCCGCGCTGTGGATCATCCCCGGCGGCGACCACGTCCCCATCTACGACCCCGCGGTCCCCTTCACCGCGATCGCCCTGCGCTTCCTGGAAGAGTCGGCCGGATGTGAATCGAGACCGGTCCCAGCCCGCTAGGCTACTTACCCATGAAGCGAAGCACCTCGTCGCCGTGGTCCTTCACGTACGCGCAGGGCGGGACGGTGCCACAGCTTCGGCAGCGTTGGTGGTAGGCGGAGTTGAGCGCGCCACATTGCTCGCAGGCGTAGTGGCGGGGCTTGTCGCGGAACCAGGCTTCCCAGCCGCGCTCGCGGATCTGCTCGAGCGACTC